>JBBSJX010000188.1:0-7601 GCA_038256825.1 Chitinophagales bacterium | reverse complement strand
CGGGTTCGCTCCAACCTGTTGGAGTGAAATAGGATATGAACAAGTCAAAATCACCATATCCATTCCTGAAATTGTAACCAGCAAAAAGCAGCCATTCACCATCCTGCGAAATATTTATGGCCCCTTTTGATGGTTCCATATTAATATCGCCATCAATTAATTTTGAAGCTGAAAATTTTTTATCGCCCAATAATGTACTTTCAAAAAAATCTTCTCTAAATCCATCACCTCTGCGGGTAAATACAAAAAGGCTATCGTTTATAGTTATTGAAGGATAATATTCTGAACGGGGAGAATTTACACTGTCGCCCAGGTTTGCAGGAGCAAAAACATAATTACCTGCCGGGTTTTTATTAGCGTATTGAACCCCAAACATGTAAGTACGCCGCCTGTATTCACCACTTTTACGGCTGCGGTCACTTAATTCAGGGATGGAAAGAAATTTATTGATTGACTGCACAGCTTCGTTGAACCTGCCAAGGCCGGCTAAGTTTATTGAGTAGGGGAGGTAGTAATATTTGAAATTGGCAGTATCCATTGCCCGCCCTTTTTCGTATTGAACAATTGCCGACTGGTAATCTTTAAGTTCGCCGAAAGTACCGCCGAGCGAAAGAATGGCATCTACAAAATTTGGTTCAATTTCAATAGCCCTGTTTAGTAAGGGGATGGCTTGTTTAAAATAACCATCTCTAAGATTAACCAGCGCTCTTTCGTAGGCGTCTATTGCTTTTTTATTTACTTTCTCACTATCATAAGTCTGGGCTGTTGAAACTAAGGCTAAACAGCAAAATAAAAGCAATAAAATGTTTTTCATAATTCACCAATGTGTAATAATGAAGATCGAAAAAAGCTTTGTATCGGCGCTGTTAAAATTTATAGATGCATCTCTAATACCAGGAAATCAGGGAACATTGATATACTTATGAACCTGTAAGCTGAGTTCCCATTTAGGGTTTGCTTTAATATAATCTATAATTAACGGGGTTACCTGAGCCGCTCTATCCCACTCGGGTTGCAGGTAAAGTTTGCAATTGGGATGAACCTGGTGAGCATAAGTTTCTGCCCATTCAAAATCGTGTTTATTGTATATCACCACTTTAAGCTCGTTTGCCAGGGGCAGGTTAGCCTGTACAGGCGCTTTAAATTTTTTGGGTGATAAACAAATCCAATCCCAATCTCCGCTGAGGGGTGATGAGCCTGAAGTTTCGATATTGGTTTCAAAACCGGCTGCATGTAATTGAGTTGTTAATTCATCAAGGTTGTGCAAAAGTGGCTCCCCTCCTGTTACAATGGCCAGCCGGGCGGGATGTTGAGCTGCACCGTAAATAATTTCTTCAATGTTTTGCTGCGGGTGTATTGATGCATCCCAGCTTTCTTTAACATCGCACCAGAAACAGCCCACATCGCAACCGCCCAAACGAATAAAGTATGCCGCACGCCCCTGGTGAAATCCTTCGCCCTGTATGGTATAAAACGCCTCCATAACAGGAAGCGTTTGAGTATCTTCAATAATAAGTGACATAAAGCGCAAAGGTAATGCACAAAATACAAATGTCCATTTGTGGATTGCATTTGCGATAATGCTTTAACAAACAGGTTTATAATAACAAGTGAGCATTAAAAAAGCAGCCCATTGCTGCCTTTAGTTATGCTGATGAAGTGATTGCGAACCGCCGAAGGTCGGTCAAGCTGCAACAATGTTGCTATGAAAACTAACTGCTGGTATTATAAATTTAAAAAAGGTTTTAATTTACTTTTCTGGAATGCTAAAGGTTATAATAACAAGTGAGCATTAAAAAAGCAGCCCATTGCTGCCTTTAGATATGCTGATGAAGTGATTGCGACGCAACAATGTTGCTATGAAAACCAAATGCTGGTATTATAAAAATAAAAAAGGTTTTAATTTACTTTCCTGGAATGCTGGCTTCGTTTCTTCTCAAATACGCCTCCATTGTATTTTTCATTAAACCGGCAATGGTCATTGGGCCCACACCACCGGGTACGGGTGTGATAGCCGATGCAACTTTGGATACGTCGGCAAAATCCACATCGCCTTTAATCCGGTAGCCTTTTGCAGCGGTTAAATCTTCAACACGGGTGATGCCCACGTCAATAACAATTGCGCCAGGTTTTATCATGTCGGCCTTTACAAATTCTGCTTTTCCCAGCGCTGCAACTACCAAATCGCCCTGCCTGCAAATTTCGTTTAGGTTATGGGTGTGCGAATGACAAACGGTGACCGTGCAATTGCCATATTTTGAATTGCTGCTGAGCAAAATGCTCATGGGACGGCCCACAATATTGCTGCGGCCAATAATTACTGCATGTTTGCCTTTTGTTTCCAGTTTATAATATTCCAGCATGAGCATGATGCCGTAAGGGGTAGCCGGAATAAATGTTTCGAGGCCCTGCACCAGTTTGCCCACGCTTTCGGGGTGAAAACCATCCACATCTTTCATAGGGCTGACGGCACTAATCACTTTTGCCTCGCTGATTTGTTTTGGCAGCGGTAGTTGAACCAGAATTCCATCTATCGTATCATCGTTGTTTAAGGCTTCAATTTTATCAAGTAATTCCTGTTCGCTAATGGATTCGTCGAACTTGATTAAGGTGCTTTCGTAACCAATGTTGGCGCAGGTTTTTACTTTACTTGCCACATATGTTTCGCTTGCACCATTAGCACCAACCAGCACCGCCGCCAGGTGTGGCGCCCTTTTGCCTTGTTGTAACAAAGCAAGGGTTTGCTCTTTCAGTTGTTCTTTTACTGCTTTTGAAGCAATGGTTCCATCTAGTTTTAACATGTGGGCAAAGATATTACCTGCATCCCAGAGTGGTGTGTTAGGTATTGAAAATATTTTTTTGAATAGCTGAAGTTCCAGAGTATATTTCATTATCAATTCTACTGTTTGAAACACCTTCTCATATTTTTTTTATTGCTTCCACTGTGCCTAAGCGCACAAGTAGTCCGGCAACCTCTATCGGTGCGATATGCCGGATTGGGTGCTTACAGCACTAATTTTATTGATGTGTTTTCGGGAACTTCCAACACGGCTGCCTTTGCCCGGTTACAAAGCGGGGGGTTGGGTGTTTATGGAGAAAAACGGTTTATGCTGCAGGAGTTAAACCAGTATAGTGCTGTTTTGGCTATGCCGGTCGCATCAGGAGTTTTTGCTTTTCAGGGCGATTATTTTGGGTCAGCAGCATTTAATGAAAACCAGTTGGGCCTTGCTTATGCTCGGAAGGTGGCCGGGAAAATTGATGTTGGGGTAAAATTTAATTATCATACAGTGCATGTTCCGGGTTATGGTAATGCCTCGGCAATAAATTTTGAAGCAGGCACTTTATTACACCTGACCGAACAATTGACCGCAGGTTTTCATATGTACAACCCATTTGGCAGCAAAATTGGCAAAAGCGGTAACGAAAAATTACCGGCAATATTTAAAACAGGCCTCGGCTATGAAGCTTCCAAAAATTTTTTTATCAGTTCAGAATTTGTAAAGCAGGCGGATGAGCCGGTAAATCTGAATATTGGTATTCAATATAGTTTAGATGAAAAGGTTTACCTGCGCACTGGGGTATCTACTTTAACCAATAACACTTTTGCGGGGATAGGGTTAAAACTTGGATTAATACGCATTGATGTAAATAGCGCTTACCATCCTCAACTGGGATTTACACCGGGATTATTGCTACTCTATTCATTTAATAAAGTTGATAAACAGTGAAACGCATTGCAGTAATACTAACCCTACTGCTCATTAGCCAACCTGTTTTTGCCCAGGAAGAATCACCTGCCGTTATTGGAAATGCCGGAGAACAGCAGTTGGAAAACCTGGCCGAGCAAACCGAGTTAGAAACCGAAGATGATAGTTTTTTACAATCCTTATTGCAATACCGCCGTAACAAACTAAATGTAAACACGGTTTCGGCTGGTGAATTAAGGGAGCTTAAAATATTAACGGATCTTCAAATTCAAAATTTATTAAAGTACCGGCAATTATTGGGTAACCTGGTAAGCATTTATGAACTACAAGCTATACCCACCTGGGATGTTGAAACCATTCAAAAAGTACTTCCTTATATTAGGGTAGGAGCAGCCATTTCTGTTATAACTGATTTTAAAAACAGGTTTTCTGCCGGGCAGCATTCAATTTTAATTCGTGGGCAACAAGTGCTTGAAACTTCAGACGGATTTAGCAGGCCCGATAGTATTTCCAATCGCTATTTAGGGAGCAGGCAACGGGTATTTTTTCGGTACAAATATGCTTACCGCAATATTTTACAATTTGGTCTGGTGGGCGATAAAGATGCCGGTGAACAGTTTTTTAAGGGCAATCAGAAGAATGGTTTTGATTTTTATTCTTTTCACTTATTTGCCCGGAATATTGGAGCGATAAAATTGCTTGCTTTAGGTGATTTTACCGTTAACATGGGCCAGGGGCTTATACAATGGCAAAGCATAGCCTTTAAAAAAAGTGTTGATATTACAGCAGTTAAACGCCAGGCCGATATTTTACGGCCCTATAATTCACCTACAGAATATAATTTTCAGAGAGGAGCCGGTATAACTGTAAAAAGCAAAAATTTTGAAATAACCGGTTTTGGATCTCTTCGTAATGTTGACGCAAATTATAGGGTTGATACACTAAACAATGCAGATGATTTTTTTTCGAGCATGCTAACATCGGGTTTTCATCGAACACCAAATGAATTTGCAAAAAAGAATACTATTCAGCAAACCGCCTTTGGAGGAAATATTTCTTACAATAAAATTGGGTTTCATACTGGAATAAATGGAGTGGGTTACCAGTTTTCTGTTCCTTTTCAAAGGGATCTTCATCCTTATAATCAATACGCTATTCAGGGTAAAAGCTGGAGTAATTACAGCGTAGATTATAGTTACACCTACCGTAATGTACATTTTTTTGGAGAGGCCGCTACCGATAAAAATCACTCAAAAGCCTTTATGAGCGGACTGATTATAAGCCTGGATCAAAAAGTTGACGCCTCATTGATCTATCGTAATATTGAAAAATCTTACCAGGCTTTATATGCAAATGCTTTTACTGAATCAACCTATCCCAATAATGAAAAGGGTTTGTTTACGGGAATAAGTATACGGCCAACTGCCGGGATTAAATTGGATGCCTATGCGGATGTTTTTACATTTCCCTGGTTGCGATACCGGGTAGACGCACCAACACAAGGTGCCGATTATTTTGTGCAGCTTACTTATAAGCCCAATAAGTTGGTTGAGCTATATAGCCGTTATAAAAATGAAAATAAGGCTATAAATATAACGGGACAAAACCTGCCCACCCACCAATTTTATAACAGGCCACGGCAAAATTGGCGCACACAGGTAAGTTATAAAGTAAACCGCGAATTAACCTTGCGTAACCGGGTGGAACTTTTGTGGTACGATCCGCGTGAACAACAACGTACACAACAGGGTTTTCTTACATATTTCGATGCGGCTTACCGGCCATTTGGTAAACCTTTTTCTACTAATGCACGATTGCAATACTTTGAAACGGATGGATTTGATAGCCGTATTTATGCTTATGAAAATGATGTGTTATATAGTTTTAGTATACCAGCATTTTTTGATAAGGGTTATCGTTATTACTTCAATCTTAATTACGACCTGACCAAAAAAATGACTTTTTGGATGCGGTTTGCTCAAACCATTAATCCGGGTAAAAATGTTGTAGGAAGCGGACTGGATAAAATTGCCGGTGATAAAAGGAGTGAAGTGAAAATTCAGGTTATGTATCAGTTTTAGGATCAAATGTAATACCGGGGTGCCTCATAAATCCCCCCTGCTCACAGCGCCAACAAAAGCAGTATACACAAGTATTAGAAAATAAATTGGTTGATAGTGGTGTATGTATAATTGTGCTGATATGTTTTGGGACCGGCATAAGCTCTTCATGGCATCTTCGTTGTGTCACTCTCTTGTACTTATATATTTTCATAGCATCTTTTCTCACACTGTTTTAAACCATTAATCAATTGCAGGAGTAATTTGGAATGTGCTCTTATTTCCAGTGAAAAATAGTTGCAACTTTACTTATTTCTGAATACGAAATCATTTTTACGGCATATCCATCATAGCGTTTTTTAAACCATCTTGATAATGTAAAATTATAATTGCATAAATCAATATGTTCTAAACGACTGCCGGTTAGAAAATATTCAGATTATTTACAACAATGCTGATAGAGATTACAAAAAGTTGAAGTGATTGCGACGCAACGATGATGCTAATTAATCTAAAGCTGGTATCCTAAAATTTATATTTTGAAATGAAGCGTAAACTCCCATCAGGGTTAACCCTAAAAAGTAAACTATATATTTTGAAAATGCAATACCCTACATCGTTTAACAATGGAGAGGTATATATTAACGCTTACTTTTTTAAATTGGTTTATGAGATTTGTTATAGGTTAAGAATCAAAGGTTTCTTCAAAATTTTTTATTATAAAATGAAGTAATAAAATTTGGTTTATTTTTTTTTCCTATATGTTTAATTATGTAAATCAATCAAAAATTTAATTTTCTAAAAACTTTTAAAAAAATAAAATTTTTAATGAATTTCTGAATGGACTATGAGTTTATTGCAAATTTACTAATGGAATTATTTTTTTATTAAATTTTTAATCTACAATTATGGCCATATTTACATAATCGCTTTAAAAAACCATTCATACTTTTTAACTTAATATTCTATATTCACTGTTCATTTTTTTTAAAACAAAGAATGCACATGAGAAAAATTGTATTGTTTTTAATGTTGCTAATACTAGGAACAGTATTAGCAATTGCACAACCCAGGGTTGTGACAGGTAAAGTGCTGGATGGTAATGGTGAGCCAGTTGCCGGCGCTTCAGTTTTGGTGAAGGGAACTAATACCGGAGCTTCTGCAAATTCGGAAGGGCAGTTTAGAATTACTGCAAAGCCCGGTGATGTATTAGTTATTACGGCTACTAACTTTACAAGATCTGAAGTAAAGGTTAATAATCAACCAACTATTTCAGTTAATCTGGTGCGGAGTGAAAATTTAATTGAGGAAGTAGTAGTTACTACTGCATTGGGTATCAGAAGGCAACCAAAAGCTTTAGGATATGCAACTGCCAAAATTTCAAATAAAGATCTTACCCAGGCTACACCGGTTAATATTCAAAATGGTTTAACAGGTAAAGTATCTGGTTTAAACATTTCTACAACTAATAACAGCGTTTTTGGCGATACACGTATCACTTTACGTGGTATTCGTTCATTAACTGGTAATAACCAGCCTATGTTAGTTTTAGATGGGTCTCCTGTTCCATTAAATCAATTGAACAGGTTAAACCCTAACGATGTTGAGGATATTACCATTTTAAAAGGTGCTTCTGCTGCGGCGCTTTATGGTCCGGATGGTGTAAACGGTGTAATCTTCGTTAAAACACTTAGAGGATCTAAAACCGGTGCTCCACAAATCAGGGTAAGTAATTCAACCCAGTTTGAGAGAGTTATGTTTTTGCCTGATTTTCAAACCCAATTTGGTGGTGGATCCAGTGTAGATGCAAACGGAGATGGTGTTTTTGATGGTT
>JBBSJX010000187.1:0-7629 GCA_038256825.1 Chitinophagales bacterium | reverse complement strand
TTGGGTTTGTACGGTGCCATCTTTTTTATGATAATCGTAAGTAATTTTTTTTAGTACATACCAATTGTCAGAAAGAATTTCGGTTGTAAGAATTTTAATTTTTTCAGTCATAATTTTTGAATGAGCATTTATAAGATGGGTGCTGGATAAGATATTAAGATAAGTGATTTTGCATATTGATCTATTTTTTCAAGTTGTATCTGTGCATAAAAAAAGCGAAGAATAGCTTCTTCGCTTTTTTTGCCATAGTTGTAATGTGTTTCTTATTCAGATAGTTGATCGCTCATTATATAATTTATAGTACAAGTGAGTGAACCGCCGGTAGTCGGTCAGGCTACAACGGTGATGCCATGAAATAAGAAAGCTGGCTTCATAAAAATTAAATACCGGAACCTTATAAAGTTTAAAATACTTATTCCTGTATCACTTTAATCAGGCTGCCTTTTGTTAGCATATCAGTTAACTTCATACCATTTAAAATAGCCATTTCTTCCAACCGCTTGTTATTGACTTTGTACGCTTTTAAAGCCTGCTCCAATGTTTGATTAGATGCAATTGTTTTGATGCGTACACGCTCTGGTTTTTTATTAAGTTTTGCAGGATCTTTTAACTCCTTAAAACTTTGCATAGTGTTAGTGAAGTTATTGGTATAGCTATTAAAATCTTTTGCATTGGCAACACCAATAATATGATAAATTAAATTGCCTTGTTGTATCAGGTACGACAAAGTTCTTACCACTGGTGCCTGCTGTTGCTGCTGTTGTTGCTGCTGTTGTTGCGGATCTGGTTTTTGATCGGCTAGTATAGCAATGGCATTATAGCCGTTTACATTTACATTTTTTGAATCCAATGCCTGTAGATTATAACGTTGTAATATAGCATTAGCAGATTCCTGTAAGTTGTTTCCGGGGGCCAGTGTCATCAGCATAAGCGCCTTGCCATCTTTGGGTGCCATTTGAAAAGTTTGGGGCGAATTAACCGCTGCCCAGTTATTAGGTATAGGAAACTGGAATTTTAATTCGGGGTGATAAAAGATATTGTTTTCAATAAATCCCTGCTTGGGATCTTCTCCATAAATAATCCCTTCAATCATTTTTAAATAATCGTTGTGGTTTACTTCCAGGTTTTTGACATTAAGCTGTTGTTTCCATTCGGTGGCCAGTTTACTAACCGTTGTATATCTTTCTCCCGGATCGGGGTGGGTAGATAAAAAGGAAGGTAAGTTGTTGGCTTCATCACCCGATTTTCGCTTAAGCGTATTAAAGAAGTCGGCCATTTTTTGCGCATCATACCCAATTTTTGTTGAGTATTCTACTCCTAATCTATCTGATTCTCTTTCTGCATCGCGGCCAAACTTTAAAAATAGCAGGCTTAATCCCTGCGAAGCCTGTTCTACAAATTGGCCAAGCTCAGGATTTATAACAGCGGTAGCAATAATGCCTAACTGGCCTAATATAGCATTACGTTGTTGGGTAACTGAATGCCGGGCAGTGATATGCCCAATCTCATGCCCTAATACACCGGCAAAATCGGCTTCACTGTTAAAGTGAGCCATAATGCCACGGGTAAAGTAAACGTATCCACCTGGTGTGGCAAAGGCATTTAATACATCGGAATCCAGTACTTTAAATTCGTAATTTAAACCGGGGCGGTGCGAAATTGCAGCCATTTCATTTCCTTTTCTGCGAATGAAACGTTGCAGCGAACTATCGTTATACAAACCAAACTGTGCTACAATTTGCGGATCGGCTTCTTTACCCATAGCAATTTCCTGGGCTTCGCTCATTAATACTACCTGCCTTTTGCCGGTTACCGGGTTTCGTGCACACGATGAAAAAATTATTGGTAGTGAAAGTACAAAGCTGAGAAGAAAAGAGTTTTTGATATTTATAACTTTAGTCATAATCGAAAAAAATTTAGTTAACGAATTATTTATGCAATAGAAGTGCCAACACCTTTTTAGGTGTTTTATAAACGATAACAATAGCTGAATTGCTTTTACAACATTACATTCGTATGTATGGAACAGCCTAATACAAGCATATTATTAATTAATTGCCCCGATGAACCTGGCCTGGTTTACAATACTTCAAAAGTGGTATACCAACACCAGTTAAACATTGTAAGCAATAATGAATTTGTTGAAAGAAAGTTCAACCATTTTTTTATGCGTACAGAGTTTTCAGGAACCGTAAATGATGAAAATTTATTATCCGACCTAATTGATGTTTTACCAGCAAAAACAACCATCAGGCTTGCCGGCAATAAAAAAAAGAACATTATTATACTGGCAACAAGAGAGCATCATTGTTTAAGCGACCTGCTCATACGAAATAAATTCAACGACCTGAACTTAAATATACTGGCAGTTATAAGCAATTACACCCACCTGCAGGAGCTTACACAAATATTTGATATCCCTTATTATTTTATAGATCATAACAATAAAACCCGCGAGCAGCACGATGATGAGGTGATGGATATAGTAGAGCAACTAAATCCTGACTTTTTGGTGTTGGCGAAATATATGCGCATACTTTCGCCCGGTTTTGTAAGTAAATACAATAACCGGATCATCAATATTCATCACTCATTTCTGCCGGCTTTCATAGGTGCCAACCCGTACCAAAAAGCCTATGAAAGAGGGGTTAAAATAATTGGTGCCACGGCGCATTTCGTAAATGAAATGTTGGATGAAGGGCCGATTATTGCCCAAAGTATAATTCCAGTTGATCATACCCATAGCGCAAAGGAAATGGCGCAGGCCGGTAGAGATGTAGAAAAAAACGTATTGGCTAATGCGCTTAAACTGGTGTGTAGTGAACGGGTGTTTATCTTCAATAACAAAACCATCATTTTCGATTAAGTAATTTTTTGTTTCTATCTGTAGTTAAGTAATTTAAACATTGTTGCAGCCTGACGGACCTTTGGCGGTTCACAATCGTGTACGAGTGTAGTAGCAGCAGCTTTGTAAATCTGTTTAATTAAAATGCAAAGCATTCTATAGTGATAATTATATATTTTCATGCAATGAAAAAGTGGTTTATTTTATTATTGTTTTTTCCTGCATTAGCAAAAGCACAGCAGGCAATTGATTTATTAATTACCAATGGAAGAATAATTGATGGTACCGGTAACTCGTGGTATAAAGCAGATATTGCTGTAAAAAATGGTAAGATTGTCAGCATCGGCCATCTGAAAAATCTGCAGGCTACTAAAACAATCAATGCAAACAACCTGGTTGTAGCCCCTGGTTTTATTGATGTTCACACCCATATAGAGGAGGATGAAGTTAAAAATCCTACTGCCGATAATTTTATATACGATGGTGTAACTACAGTTGTTACAGGTAATTGTGGGTTATCTAATGTAAATTTAAAAAAGTATTTCACTTTTATCGATTCATTAAAGTTATCAGTAAACGTTGCTTCTCTTATTGGTCACAACGATGTGCGTAAGCAGGTATTAGGTACAGCCAACCGGGTGCCTACCCAACAGGAGCAACAACAAATGGATGAGCTGGTGGCAAGGGCAATGCAGGATGGGGCAGTAGGAATGTCGACCGGGTTAATTTATATACCTGGCACCTATGCTAATACCGGCGAAATTGTTAGCCTGGCAAAGCAGGTTGCAGTATATAATGGTGTTTATGCCAGTCATATGCGCAACGAAGATGACAGCGTTTTACAGGCTATTGCCGAAGCGCTTGTAATTGGAAAGGAGGCAAACCTTCCCGTTGAAATTTCGCACTTTAAAGTGGGTGGACAGCAAAATTGGGGAAGGAGTAAGGAAACAATAAATGCTGTTGAAGAGGCACGAAAGCAAGGTATTGATGTAACGATTGATCAGTATCCTTACACCGCAAGCAGTACCAGTTTAAGCACTTTAATTCCCGAAAGTATTTTAGCCGATGGGAAGGATTCCATAGCAGCCAGGTTAAACCGGCCATCCACAAAAAAATACGTAATTGAGGAAATGCTGAAAAGTCTTGACAAAAGAAAACTAAAACATTTTGATTATGCAGTAGTTGCCAATTTTAAAGCAGACACCTCCTATAACGGAAAAAGCATAGAACAGATAAATTTATTGAAAGGTAAAAAGCACCACGCAAAATATGAGGCAGAAACCGTTATTGAAATGATGCTGCAAGGTGGTGCAGGTATGGTGTTTCATGGAATGAGCGAAGACGATGTGAAGTACATAATGAAGTACCCCTTTAATATGTTTGCCAGCGATGCCAGCATAAGAATTTATAAAGAGGGTGTGCCGCATCCACGTGGGTATGGTACCAATGCACGGGTGTTGGGTAAGTATGTAAGGAACGAAAAAGTGCTTTCGTTGGAAGAGGCTATAAGGCGCATGACATCACTGCCGGCCAAGAGATTTAACATGCAAAACAGGGGTTTGCTAATGGAAGGTATGGCCGCTGACATTGTAATTTTTGACGACAATAAAGTTGAAGATCGTTCCACTTTTGAAGCGCCGCATCAATATTCAACCGGGTTTGAGTATGTAATTGTTAATGGTATAACAGTAGTGGAAGAAGGCAGGCACAATGGCAAAAGACCGGGCGATGTTTTATATGGGCCAGGATATAAATCTGCCCGGTAACTTATTTGTTTAACAACAGTGTTGTGCGGAGTTTTTTTCTCAGCTTTTTCAAATTGATGATGTTTTTCCAGAAGCAAAAAAAAGAGGGAGATACTAATTAAACCATCTTTAGGCTCGTAAAGTTTAAATAAATTTAATTTTGTATCCTACTTAAAATCTGTGTTTAAGGTTATTCTGCTACCTTATAAATAGTGATTTTTTTTAATCGATGACATGGATTCTAATTAGGTTTAATATCCTTAGGAATTTATACAAAGCTTTCTTTTGTAAAGGCATTGTTTTTGAATTTGTTGTTTGTAAAAAATGTATAGTTATGCAAAATCAATCATTTCAATTTAGGCTTGATGGGGTACCTTATGATATTAAAGCCGAACCTTTTGAATTTAATGAGGGGGTTAGATACAGTGTAAGTTACAATGGCAGTACTGAGTTTATATTTGCCTGGGACGATAGTGCCAAACAGTATTTAGCAATTGACACTGATAGCAGCGAAATACCTGCCAATGTTGAAACTGAAATTGCACGTAAGCTTATAAAACTTTAGTAAAAAAACATTGTAGTTGGAGCAAGCGTTTGCTTCAAATACAATGTTTATAATGTTCCTGAAGGTTTGCTGTACAAGAGTGCGACGCAACGATGTTGAGTAAAGTTGGTGATGCCTGGTTCAAAAAAATAATGATACTAGCCACCAAATAAGGTCTCAATTTTATTTGAAACTTTTTGCATGTTAATACCTTTTCCCAAAACGCCTTTAAAAAGATCTCCTTCACTTTTTATCCGTTCTATTGCGTTATAAATGGTAAAGTCGGTAATAGATAAACCATTTTTAACTTCGCTCCAATGCAGCGGCATCGACACGGGTGCACCTGGTTTGGGCCGTAGCGAATAAGGCCCTGCAACTGTTGCCTGCGGTCGGTTTTGTAAAAAATCAATATACATTTTACCGGAACGATCGGCCACTTTTCGTTCGATACTCGTAAAATTTGGTAACTGCCCATGTACCAGTTTTGCAATCACCCTTGCAAATTCTTTTGACTGTTCGTAGGTATATTTTGCACCCAATGGAATATATATATGAATACCCGTTGACCCGGAGGTTTTAGGATAACATGTCACTCCAATTGCATCTAAAATTTCTTTGGTAATGCAAGCCGCTTCAATTACCTGGTCAAATGTATTCTTATCAGGGTCAAGGTCAATTATGCACCAATCAGGGTTGTCGGGCGATTGCACCCGGCTACTCCACGGGTTGATTTCTATGCAGCCAAGAGAGGCCATGTACAGCAGACTTGCTTCGTTGGTGCACACTAAAAATTCCTTATCTTTTTTGTCGGCATTGCTGTGATATGGAAAAGTTTTTATCCAGTCCGGCGCTTTACCTTTTACATCTTTCTGGTAAAAAGTTTTCCCTTCAATTCCATTAGGATAGCGGTTTAGTGTTTGCGGGCGATCTTTTATATAAGGTAAAATAAAAGGAGCAACCTGGTAGTAATAATTCAACATATCCCGCTTAGTAACTTGTTCTATTGGCCAGTAAATTTTGTTTAAATTGGTAAACTTTAACTCGTGACCATTTATTTGTTTAACCTGGCTTTTCTCTGTTGGGTTTAATAATGTTGTTCTTTCTTTTTTACCGGGTGATGAGATAACTTTTTGTTGTAGTAATGAGTTGGTTTCCTCTTCAATTTTTTGAAGCGGAACGGGTTGTTCTAATACAACATCTTTCGCATTTTTATCGGGGCGTAAGCCTTTAAATGATGGATGCCTTATTGCGCCGTCTTTTGTCATTTCGCGGTAACTTATTTCGCAAACCACTTCTGGTTTTACCCAGGTAACAGTTGCTTTTGGTGGGTTGGGCCTAAAGCGCGATGGCTTATTATATTCGGGCATTGTTTTAAAAGGGCAGTTTTTTATTTCAAGTTTGCTTAACTGTTTTACCAGGTCTTTTTGAAATTGAATGCTGAAGCCCGTACCCACGGTACCCAACGAAACAAATGCATCGTTTTTGTAAATACCTAAAAGCAAAGCGCTAAAAGGTTTGCTGGTATTTTCATTTTTAGTATAACCGCCAATCACCGCTTCCTGCCTTTTCTCCGTTTTTATTTTCAGCCATTCTTTGGTACGGTTCCCCGGGTTATATAAACTATTTTTTCTCTTGGCCATTATTCCTTCCAGCCCCATTTTTTCTGCGAGGGCAAAAAATTCTTTACCAGTAGCTTCAAACGTTTCGCTGAATTTTATCAGGTTGTCATTTTCAATTACCTCTTTCAAAATAGCTCTTCTTTTAATTAAAGGGAGGTCAATCAGGCTATAACCTTCGACCCATAAAATATCAAACACATAATAATTTAAAATCCCATCAGCCTCACTTCGCCAGTTTTGAAGTTTACTAAAATCAGGAACTCCTTTTTCATTAATAACAACAATCTCCCCGTCCAGCACAGCATTCAATTTTAACGATTGCAGCTTATTATAGATAGGGTAAAATTTATCGTTAAAGCTATTGTTGTTCCTGCTTTTCAATTCAATTGTATCGTTGTGTACAAATGCCAAAGCACGGTATCCATCCCATTTCACTTCATACATCCAGTTGTCATCATCCTCAATGGGCTTGTCGGTTAGCGTGGCAAGCATGGGAGCAAAATCGGCAGGAAAGGAGGTTTCCTTACCCGATTTATGCATGTCTTTAATTAGGTTCATCCGCTTATCTTTCATGGCTATAAATAATTAATAATAAAATAAATCATGCCAGTATTAATTCAAATTGAGGATCGCATTATAAGGGTCAAAAAGCTAATTGACAAGTAAAATATTGTTTGGAAATTTTTTTGGTGACAGGGATTTGAATAAATATTTAGCAGTCGTTGCGTCGCACTCTTGTACTTAAGTAGTTCTATGCACCAGGTAATTTTCAATTTAAATATATGTATTATAAATCTCTGTGAATAATGAGTAGTCTCAAAAATAATACTCCGAATAATGCGTTTAATAGAGCGTATTAAAAAAAATGCATTGAAC
>JBBSJX010000186.1:0-7659 GCA_038256825.1 Chitinophagales bacterium | reverse complement strand
TTTTGGTAGTGCCACATTTGGAACGATGGCGCAACGGCCTACCACACCCACAAAACCTGGAACTCCTTCGACTCTACCCACCCCGTCTACCCCCGGCGGGTCCTCAGAAAAAAAGAGCGGTCCTAAACCTTTTAAAGACGGTATTAACGACAGTGCTATAACTCAAAAGGGATTGTTTACGGTTCATAAAGTTGAGGACAAATATTATTTTGAAATAGCCGATTCTGTAATGAACCGGGAAATTATGGCTATTACCCGGTTTGTAAAAGTACCCAACAACCGCGGCGGAAGGGCTACTTATGGTGGAGAAATTACCAACCAGCAAACCATTGCTTTTGAGCGTGGACCCAGCAACAATGTTTTTATGCGGGTGATTACCCTTGTAAATGTGGCTGATACCTCCAATGCAATTTTTAAAGCTGTTAACAACTCTAACTTAAATGCAATTGCAGCAGCGTTTCCCATTGCTGCTTTTGGTAAAGATTCAAACAGCGTTGTTATAGATGTGACGGATTATTTTAAAGGAGATAACCAGGTGGTTAGCATTAACCCAGGTGTAAAAAGAGCGTTTAATCTTTCGTCTATCGCCTCCGACAGGTCGTATATTTTAAGCTTACATACTTATCCTATTAACACGGAAATAAGAACAGTAAAAACTTTTAATTCTTCGCCGTCTATCGGGTCGGCTTTATCGGTTCCCTCCTCATCCGTGCCTGCAGCAAATTCGGCCGGAGCAGTTACCATTGAACTGAATACCTCCATGATTTTATTGCCTTCAACTCCCATGGACATTCGATATTGGGACAGGCGGGTAGGTTTTTTTCCTGAAAATTACACTTCGTTTAGCGACGCACAACAGCGTGTAGAAGAAAAAAGATTTGCTGTACGCTGGAGGTTAGAACCTAAAGATGAGGACATGGAAAAGTGGAAGCGTGGCGAATTGGTTGAGCCTAAAAAACCAATTATCTATTACATAGATCCTGCAACACCTGCCCAATGGAGACCTTACCTGATTAAAGGCATTAACGACTGGCAAGCCGCATTTGAGAAAGCAGGTTTTAAAAATGCCATTGCTGGTAAAGATTGGCCGGTAAATGAACCCTATATGAGTATGGAAGATGCCCGTTTTTCAGTAATCAGGTATTTTGCATCGGATGTTGAAAATGCGTATGGACCTAACGTTCACGACCCAAGAAGTGGCGAAATTTTAGAAAGCCACATTGGCTGGTACCACAACGTAATGAAACTAGTGCATGATTGGTATATGATACAAACGGCTGCAGTAGATCCTAATGCCCGTAAAATGAAATTTGACGATTCGTTGATGGGAGAATTAATTCGATTTGTATCCTCTCACGAAGTGGGCCATACCCTGGGGCTTATGCACAATATGGGCAGCAGCAGTAAAACCCCTGTTGAACTGCTAAGGAACAAAGCATGGGTTGAAGCAAATGGCCACACCGCTTCCATTATGGATTATGCCCGCTTTAATTATGTTGCCCAGCCCGGCGATAACATTAATCAAAAAGGATTATTTCCACGTATTGGCGATTATGACAAATGGGCCATTCGTTGGGGTTATGGCTACATACCTGGCGATACCGAAAAGGAACAAAAAAATGCAGGCAATGAACTTATTATCGACGCATTAACCAAAAATTCACGAAACTATTTTGGTACCTATGAACTAGGTAATCGCAACGATCCCCGAAACCAAAGCGAGGACCTTGGTGATAATGCAATTAAGGCTAGCGAATATGGTATTAAGAATCTGCAGTATGTCATCAACAGGCTTTCGGACTGGACGAAGGAAGATGTAGACCTGAACATTAACCTTGAAGATATGTACACCCAATTGGTAAGCCAGTTTCGTCGTTATATGGGTCACGTAACAGCAAATGTGGGCGGTGTAACCGAAACCATTAAAACATCTACATCGGGAGAGCCGGTTTACGAATTAACACCAAAAAGCAAACAACGCGAAGCAGTAAGCTTTCTTCAAAAGCAATTATTTCAAACGCCTGCCTGGTTAATTAATAAAGACATCTGGAACCGTTTAAACAACCCGGGAAGCGATGCAGACCCGGTACTTTCAGCCCAGGAATCAGCATTATCAAGTTTAATTAGTAGCGATAGAATTAGCAGAATGCAGGTTTCAACCCAAAGGTTTGGTGCCGAAAAATCCTACTCAGGTATGGAGTTAATGAAAGATGTTCAGGACGGTATTTTCAGCGAGCTGAAATCAAAAGCACCAGTTGATTTTTACCGCCGCACTTTACAAAAAAGCTATGTTGCCAAATTAAGCGATATGCTTAATCCCCCGGGAGTTAGCATTGCTAGTTTTGGACGCCCAACTGGTAACAGTATGGTTATGAACAGTGATGTTCCTTCCATTGCACGTGCCCAGTTGATGCAATTAAAATCGGACATTAACCTGGCCATTCCCCGTGTTACCGATCAAATGAGCAAAATTCATTTAATAGATTTGCAGAACAGGATAAAAGAAGCTTTAGATCCTAAAAGCTAAAGCTATAAGCTATAAATTAAAAGACCCGGCCATTGAGCCGGGTTTTTTAATAAGTCTGGTGAAAAAAGTTAAAACAAAGCGATGCGGTTGAACTGAGCGTAGCAACGATGTTGCCATAAAATGATCTGCCGGTTACCAAAATTTTAGAATAATAAAATTAAACGTGCTCAACATACCTGAGGTCTTTTCCAAAAGTTTCCTTAGTGTAGTAAGCAGCCACCCACGTAATGGCCATGATGAGCGTTCCGGTAATAATGCCACCGGTAATATAATTGGTTTGTTCGCGTAAAAACTTGAACAATAAAATAATAAGTGGTAATGCACCCCGCACCATGTTGGGAACAGTTGTGGCAGCAGTTGCCCGTAAATTGGTACCAAACTGCTCTGCGGCTATGGTTACAAAAATGGCCCAGAAGCCTGTGGCAAATCCTAAACCTGCACAAATAAGGTACATATTGGCACTGCTTCCACCCTGCTGTGTAAAGTAAAAGGCCATAAAAATCATGGTGAGCAGATAGAAAATGTAAAGGGCTTTTTTGCGGCTTTTCAAACCTTGGCTCACCAGGCCAATCACCACATCACCTATCGAAATACCAACGTATGCAAACATAATTGCTCTTCCAGGATCAATTGCTTCTGTTATGCCAAACTCAAGTCCAAACTTATCGGAAAAGGTTACCAGCACCCCAATAACAAACCAGGTGGGTAAGCCAATAAGTATGCAGCGGATGTACGTTAAAAACCGGTTTTTGTTTGTAAAGAAAGCGAAGAAGTTTCCCTTACTTACATTCATTTCTTTTACCTGCTTAAACATGCCACTTTCAAAAACGCTGACACGTAAAACAAGCAGCAATAATCCCATTAAGCCTCCAATATAATAACACATTCTCCAATCAAACTCTTTTGAAATAAAGTAAGCGAAAATGGCTCCTGTTAGCCCGATGCCTGCAACGAGGGAGGTTCCAATACCCCGTTTTTCTTTGGATAATAATTCGGAAACCAGGGTTATACCTGCACCCAGCTCGCCGGCCAAACCAACGCCTGCAATAAACCGCAGTATGGCATACTGACTAACATTTTGCACCATACCGTTGGCAATGTTGGCAATAGAATAAAGTAAAATTGACCCGAACAAAACACTTTTCCTGCCTTTTTTATCGCCCAAAACACCCCACAATATGCCACCAAGCATAAGACCAACCATTTGAACACTAATGATAAACTCACCTTCAGAAAGTACTTCGGCGGGAGATAATCCGAGAGAGGCTAAACTTGATTTGCGAATAATGCCGAAAAGGAGCAAATCATATATATCAACAAAATAACCAAGCGCACCAACAATAACCGGAATAGAAAAAATGCCGTAAGTACGTTTATCCATAAAAGTTTACTAGTGTTTTGGAGGGTGATGCCCGGAGGTTTTTACTTTACCAAAAATAATTTTAATAATAACCGGGAGTGTAGTAACCAGTATAATAGCAAGAACAATCATTTCAAGATGTTCTTTAAGATCGAAACCAAATTGCTTTTTAAAAAAAGCATATAAAAAATGCCCGGCAAACAACATGCTGAAAACCCAGGCAATACAACCCGCAATATTATAGAAGGCAAACTTCTTTTTATCCATCTGAACTATGCCGCCTACAATAGGTGCAAAAGTGCGTACAATAGGCAGAAACCTTGCAAATACAATGGCACCTCCTCCATGTTTTTCATAAAACTCTTTTGCCTGGAAGAGGTACTTCTTTTTAAAGAAAAAGGTGTCTTTACGATGAAAGAGGAATGGGCCACTCTTTCGGCCAAACCAGTAGCCTACCGTATTACCAATTATACCCGCAAATGAGATGGTGGCCAATAAAAAAAAGAGGGCAAAAAATTCGTTGGTAGTGGGAAATACTTCATTTACCAATTCAAGACTGTAAATGCCTGCCACAAATAATAAACTATCGCCGGGGAGAAAAAACCCTGCGAACAAACCGGTTTCTGCAAAAATGATAAAGAGAATTAAAAAATATCCACCGTTCTGAATATAAAACTCCGGGTTTAGTAAATCTCTGAAATGAATAGCAAGGATCTCAAACATGATATATAATTCTAAGACTATAATTTTATTTAAAGAGGTAAATCTACCTTACAATTGTGTTTCAATTGTTTGCTTTTACCATTTTCAATTTTTTTAACATACTTATTGAACTGCCCAATAACCTGGATTTAAGTATCTAAGGCATTTTCCCATTTGCTTACAACACTTGTTGCTAAAGCGTTGCCCAGAACATTGGTGGCAGTTCTAAACATATCGCAAAAATGATCAATTGGCAAAATCAACGCAATGCCTTCGGGAGGAATGCCAAACATTGCACAGGTTGCAGCTACTACAACCAGCGATGCCCTTGGCACCCCGGCAATGCCTTTACTCGTTAACATTAATACCAGTAACATGGTAATCTGCGTACCAATATCCAAATGAATGCCATAAGCCTGTGCTATGGCAATGCTGGCAAAGGTCATATACATCATACTTCCATCCAGGTTAAAACTGTATCCTAATGGCAGAATGAATGCAACAATTTTATCCTTGCAGCCAAATCGCTCCAGCTCTTCGGTAAGTTTAGGAAATACAGCCTCGCTACTGGTTGTACTAAACGCAATTAATAATGGCTGCGCAATTCGCTTCAACAGTCCTTTTATCCTTCCTCTTAAAATTAAAAAGCCAACCGATAGTAATACTGCCCATAAAATAAAGATGCCAACCATGAAATATAAAAGGTAAGCGCCGTAAAAATAAAATACACCCAATCCTTTAGTTGCAATTACTGCGGCGATGGCTCCAAACACACCTAAGGGTGCAAAGTTCATAACATAGTTTACCATCTTTAATATTACGTGCGACACTGCTTCCAAACCTCTAACTACAATTTTACCATAATCGCCTAAGGCAGCCGTAGCAACACCAAAAAATATACTGAAGACCACTATCTGTAAAATTTCGTTTTTAGCCATTGCATCAAAAACGCTTTTGGGAAAAACGTGCTCAATAAATTCATTGAAAGAGAATGTTTGTGTTTTATCAATTAAATCCTTTGCACCGCCTGCTTCGGCATTACTTAAATCAATACCCTCGCCTGGTTTAAAAAAATTTACCAATAACATTCCTATCATTAGCGATACTAATGATGCTGTTACAAACCATAACAGCGCCTTGCCTCCTACCCTTCCTACCGCTTTAAGATCGCCCAGTTTTGCTATACCCACCACCAAAGTTGAAAACACTAACGGGGCTATAATCATTTGAATGAGCCTTAGAAAGATGGTGGTGAATACTTTAATATTTGTAGAGAAAACGCTGATGGTTTTGGCTGAAGCCTGCTCATGAACAATATACCCGGTTATAACGCCCAGAACCATTGCAAGGATAATATAAAAGGTCAACCTGTTTTTGCTACCAGAACCGGATTGCTGCATATATTTAGTAATTAGTGGTGCAATATAGTATTTGTAGATAAAAAGAAAATAGGTTAAACCAAACCAATATGCACGGCAATATTAATTCAGTTTCTGTTCGTCGTTTAATTATACATCCTTTCCCATAAGGAAGCATTGTTAAAGCACTAAAAAATTACACTTTGTTTACCCCTTGCATATTGCCGGCTGTAAAGGCAGTACAATTCAATAAATTATTTTAAACATTTTACTTAAACAACCTTAAAAGAAATATTTTACATTTTGAATTATTGCTTACTTTTCAGCACTTTTTTTAAATAATAAATTAACTGACTTTATTATGAGTTTATTTGTGAAAAAGCCAATGGATGCTTTAATGGCTGAGGCGTCGGATACGGAGAAAGGTTTAAAGAAAACCTTAGGCGCCGGATCGCTGGTTGCGCTTGGCATTGGAGCCAATATTGGTGCAGGGCTTTTTTCAATTACCGGTTTGGCGGCTGCAAACAATGCAGGCCCGGCCATCACCATTTCATTTATTGTAGCAGCATTTGGTTGCGCTTTTGCCGGTTTGTGTTATGCTGAGTTTGCCTCCATGATACCGGTTGCAGGTAGTGCCTATACCTATAGTTACGCAACCATGGGTGAATTTATTGCCTGGATTATTGGATGGGACCTGGTACTTGAATATGCCGTAGGTGCCGCAACTGTAGCCATTAGCTGGAGCCGTTACCTGGTAAAATTTCTCGAAGACTTTAATATTCATATCCCCCCATCGCTGGCCACGGGCCCGTGGGATGGCGGCGTAGTAAATGCGCCGGCTGTTTTTATAGTAGTAATAGTAAGCCTGCTACTTATAAGAGGATCAAAAGAAAGTGCAATGGTAAATGCCATTATTGTTACATTAAAAGTAGCCGTTGTGCTTACGTTTATTGTGCTTGGATGGAAATACATTAATAAAGGAAACTACGTTCCTTACATTCCTGAAAACCTGGGCACCTTTGGTGAGTTTGGTTTTAGCGGAATTATACGGGCTGCCGCCATTGTGTTTTTTGCTTACATAGGTTTCGATGCGGTATCCACTGCGGCACAGGAAGCAAAAAATCCAAAAAGAGATATGCCTATTGGTATTCTTGGCTCCCTTATTATTTGTACTATACTCTATATATTGTTTGCCCACGTAATGACGGGTGTTACCAGTTACACCTCATTTGCAGGACAAGACGGTATTGCCCCCGTAAAAGTAGCAATTGAACATATGGGTACCCCCATGGCCGACGGCACAATTCAACCGGATTACCCATGGTTAAACCGTGCTATTATTGTTGCCATTCTTGCGGGTTATGCCTCCGTAATTTTGGTGATGTTAATGGGTCAGTCAAGGGTATTTTTCTCTATGAGTAAAGATGGATTGCTTCCCCCGGTGTTCCATAGCATACACCCAAAATTTAGAACACCGGCAAAATCCAACCTGCTTTTCATGGGTTTTGTAAGCCTTTTTGCCGCGTTTGTACCGGCAAGGGTTGTGGGCGAAATGACAAGTATCGGAACCTTGTTCGCCTTTATTTTAGTATGCCTGGGCATATGGGTTTTAAGGGTAAAGCAACCAAATCTTGAAAGATCATTCAGAACCCCATTTGTACCATTGGTTCCTATATTGGGTGTGGTTACCTGTTTATTTATGATGGTGTTTC
>JBBSJX010000185.1:0-7694 GCA_038256825.1 Chitinophagales bacterium | reverse complement strand
TTATAGCTGGTATTATAAATGTTTTCGGAAATATTGAATCTAAAAAGCCATGAAACGATCATGGCTTTCTTAAATTTATTTTTAGCGCTTCATTCCCATACCTGGCATTTTGCCCATACCCATAGGCATTTTGTTCATCATCTTCATCATTTGGCGCATTTGCTCAAACTGTTTCATAAATGCATTTACATCCGCAATATCTTTTCCTGAGCCTTTGGCAATTCGTGCCTTCCTGCTTTGGTTAATTTCATCAGGGTTTCCTCTTTCAAACGGTGTCATGCTTTTTATAATTGCTTCAATTCCCTTAAAGGCATCGTCGCTTATATCAACATCCTTAATCGCTTTACCTACTCCGGGTATCATTGCCATCAGGTCTTTAAGGTTACCCATTTTTTTAATCTGCTGTAGCTGGTCTAAAAAATCCTGAAAATCAAACTGGTTTTTGCGGATTTTTTTCTCCAACCTTTTTGCTTCTACCTCATCGTATTGCGATTGGGCTTTTTCAACAAGGGTGGTAATATCACCCATGCCCAAAATGCGCTGAGCCATACGCTCAGGGTAAAACACATCCAGTGTTTCCATTTTTTCGCCACTGCTTACAAACTTTATGGGTTTTTCAACAGTGTATTTAATGGACAATGCAGCTCCACCACGGGTATCACCATCCAATTTGGTAAGTACTACCCCACTAAAATCAAGTTTATCATTAAAAGCCTTTGCAGTATTCACAGCATCCTGCCCGGTCATACTATCTACTACAAAAAGAATTTCAGTAGGATTAAGGGCAGCCTTAATGTTTGAAACTTCAGTCATCATCACCTCGTCGATAGCCAAACGGCCTGCCGTATCGATGATTACTACGTTTTTATTTTTCGCCTTCGCTTCTTTAATAGCGTTTAAAGCAATATCGACTGCACTTTTGTTTTCCCTTTCACTATAAACATCCACACCTATTTGTCCACCCAAAACCATCAACTGGTCAATAGCCGCCGGGCGATAAATATCGCAGGCAACTAATAATGGACTTTTACCTTTTTGTGTTTTTAAATAGTTTGCCAGTTTTCCACTGAAAGTGGTTTTTCCACTTCCTTGCAAACCTGCAATTAAAATAACAGCAGGATTTCCGGTTGTGTTAAAAGTACTTTCGCTACCCCCCATTAATTCCGCCAACTCATCCTTTACAATTTTGGTCATCAACTGCCCGGGGCTTACGGCATTAATCACCTTACTTCCAATAGCAATGTCTTTTACTTTATCGGTAAAATCTTTGGCTATTTTATAATTAACATCAGCATCAACCAAAGCCCTTCGTATTTCCTTTAAAGTAGCTGCTATATTTAATTCTGTAATTTTTGCTTCGCCTTTCAAATTTTTAAAGGCCGTTTCCAGCCGATCACTTAAACTTTCAAACATGGAATGCTATTTTTTAAAATATAAAACTTCAAACAGTTGTAAAACAATTAGCAAAAGAGATTTAATCAATTTGCAAAAAAAATCATCAATTATTTCAAACAAAAAAAGTGAATATAACCAAGGTCATATTCACTTTACAATACAAATATACTTGCTGAAGTAGTATTTTCTTTCAGCTAACGATTTTAGTTTAAAAATCAGCCATTATAAATCAATTAACCTAAGTAAACTTTAAGTTGCCTGCAGCGGGAGGTTGTTCTCAGTTTATTGATGGCCTTGTCTTTAATTTGTCGAACTCTTTCTCTTGTAAGGCTGTATCGTTCACCAATATCTTCCAAACTTAATGGATGATCCACACCTATACCGTAAAAAAAACATAAAACATCTTTTTGCCTTTCGGTCAGGGTTTTTAAAGAGCGATCTATTTCCATCTTTAATGATTCGTGATGCTCCAACAATTCGTCGGTGCGTGTAGCATTTGGGTTAATCATTACGTCGATGAGTGTATTGTCTTCACCATCAGCCAAAGGACTATCCATGCTAATATGGCGATTGGCCATTCCAAGTGTTGCTGAAACTTCTTCGGTACTAATATCCAGCAGTTCGGCCAATTCTTCGGCGGTAGGTTCGCGTTCCAATTCCTGTTCTAATTGTTGAAAAGCCTTGCTAATGCGGTTGGTTAATCCAACCTTGTTTAAGGGTAACCGTACTATTCTACTTTGTTCGGCAAGCGCCTGTAATATGCTTTGCCTGATCCACCAGACTGCATATGAAATGAATTTAAAACCTCGGGTCTCGTCAAATCGCTGGGCAGCCTTAATAAGACCTAAATTACCTTCGTTAATTAAATCCGGGAGTGTTAATCCCTGGTTTTGATACTGTTTTGCTACTGAAACAACAAATCGCAGGTTTGCTTTAGTAAGGCGGTCTAACGCCTTTTGATCTCCATTCTTAATCTTAACAGCCAATTGTACCTCTTCTTCCGGTGATATCAGGTCTACTTTTCCAATCTCCTGCAGATATTTTTCCAGGCTTTGTGATTCACGATTTGTTATTGATTTCGTGATCTTGAGTTGACGCATACTCATAAGTTCTGGTTTTTGGGTTATTAGTCTATGGTTGGTTTAAAATAATTTCATTGGGGAGTTTTTCATTAAGAGAATGTTGCCTCAAGTTAATGTTTCTTATAACATAAGCCAAAAAAATAAAATAAGTTGACAAAAAGTTTATAAAACAATAAAATGCAGGGAATAAATGGCTTTTATAATATAAAAATCATAATGTTATACAGAATATAGTTGTAAAAAAATTTTGTCGCCATAATAATAAATGCGTCTACAAAAAAATATATCAAAAAAAGGCCTTCAATTCAGGAGCATAAAATTTAAATAAGCAGCTAATCGATTTACTGAAAATTATATTTTTGGGAATGAAGAATTTCCATATTTAACTGGTGAAAAGGAAAAATTTTTGAATAAAATTTCATCATTTTAAAAATAATATTTTTGCACTATTAATATTTTAATATTATTGCAAACTTCGTTTCCATGTAAAAGGATAATAATGAGCAAAAAACAATTATACACATTAGAATACCCGGTAAGATGTTCTCCCAGTATTTTATTTGAATTTTTATCTACACCAGCCGGTTTAGGGGAGTGGTTTGCTGATAAAGTGCATGAAAGTAAAGAGCATGTTTTTAGCTTTAGCTGGAATGATACGGTTGAAAAAGCTCAGTTAATAGATAAACAAGAAGATAAATTTGTACGCTACCATTGGACCCACGCTCCTAAGGAGGAATATTTTGAATTTCAAATTGAAAAATCTGAAGTAACCAACCAAACCATTTTAATAATTAAAGATTTTGCTGAAAAAAAGGAAATAGCTGATCAAAGCCAGTTATGGGAGTACCAGATCAAAGATCTTTTTCATAGAATTGGAAGCTAAGAATTACACATCTTCAAAAGAGAAATAAAACTCTCTTTTAAAATAATATTCAAATTTTCCCACTCCTTCAGTGGGATTTTTTTTGCAAGTTTAATAACTGGCAGATTTTGCAGGTTAGGCAAATTAGTTCCATTGTTAATGGGCCTGTAATTATTTTCTTCAAAGTGATGATGCCATTCATCTTCATTTATACCGATATACCATCCATCGAACACTTTTTGTTGTATACTCGTCAATATGCTGTCGGAAAATTGTTTTTGAAAGGCTCCGGAAAGTTGAATGTGAATACTAAAAAAGTTTCCCCACCAAAAGAAAGTGCGAATAGCAAAAGCGTTTTCTTTTGAAAAATTGCGTGGATAATCCAACATCACATAAGGTAAACCCAGGTATTGATCACCCTTTGAAATTTTTGGAGGTATTTGGGTTAATTGATCCGGCAACAAATTTTTGGCCTCCAATACATATTGGCTGCTTATTTCTGAAAATATTCCAATAACTTTTTTAATGATATTATTTTTTGCAATTAGCAATTCAGCATCTATGACAATATCTTTTTCATAGGAAGAAAGAGAAAAATCAGAATTCATAAATTGTTGGAGTTAAATGTAAAAATAACTTAAAAGGATCATAGCTTATTTGCAAACAACATATGTTGCCTTGTTACAAAATCGGGAATTCTTTAAAAATTGTAACAACCATTTAAGTAGGTGAATACATTACTTTTGCAAATGCCTGACGCGTTAAATGGAAAACCGAATTAAGTGATAAAAAAATTAGATGCACTCATAATAAAAGCTTTCATAGGCCCTTTTCTGGCAACCTTTCTTATAACCCTGTTTGTATTGGTTATGCAGTTTTTTTGGCTGTATATTGATGACCTGGTTGGTAAAGGATTGGATTTTTTTACGCTTGCTAAACTTACGGGTTACGTAGCTGCATTCAATGTGCCCTTAGCACTTCCGTTGGCATTATTACTTTCCTCCATTATGACCTTTGGAAATTTGGGCGAAAGCTTTGAACTGGTGGCAATCAAGTCTGCCGGTATACCCTTACTCAGGTTTATGCGCCCTTTGTTTTTTGTGAGTTTATTTATTAGTGGTATAGCCTTTCTATTCGGCAACAATATTATCCCTGTTGTAAACCTTAAGTTGAATACACTTAAGTATGATATCATTGTTTCAAAACCTGCATTCGATATTAAGGAGGGCGTTTTTTACGATAAAATTGACGGTTATGTTATAAAGATTGGAAAGAAATCGAAAGATGGAAGTAAAATTGAAAACGTAATTATTTACGAAAAAAATTATGGATTGCAAGATTATAGTATAGTTGCTGAAAGCGGGATAATGAGTGTATCTCCAGATAAAAGATCGTTGGAATTTGACTTAAAAAACGGATGGAGATACGAAGAAAAAGGAAACCGCCTTACTACCAATACAGAATTTATAAGATTGGGTTTTAAGCAATATAAAAAGATGCTTGATTTAAGCAGTTTTAAAATGAATAAAACTGCTGATAGTGCTTTTAAGGATAACTACAAAATGCTTAGTGTTCGCCAACTAAATACAGCAATAGACTCGATGAAGAACACAGACTACTATTATCAAAAAAAATCACAGGCAGATATTGGTCCATATTTTGAATTTGTTCGCTATGCAGATTCTTCGTGGAAGAAAATAAATGCTGCCAATTTAAAAAAAGTTGCTTCATTTAATAAAGTAATACCGGACACTTTAAAAGCTGCTATTCTTGATAAAAGCTTATCGCAAATTAATAGTGTTCAGTCGAGCATTAATTTATTAGCCGATGAGTATAATGGAAGAGAAAAGGATTTACGCTATCACTTAATTGAATGGCACCGAAAGTTCACACTATCATTTGCCTGCCTTGTATTGTTTTTAATTGGCGCTCCGTTGGGCTCTATTATTAGAAAAGGCGGTATGGGTACCCCTTTGGTTTTTGCTGTTATCTTCTTTGTAATTTTCCACTTGTTTAACACCTTTGGAGAAAAGTTTGTAAAGTCAAATGAATTGTCGCCCTTTACAGGGATGTGGCTTTCTACCGGTATCCTTTTGCCCATAGGTGCTTTTTTAACTTATAAAGCCATGCGGGATTCTACCTTATTTAACCAGGAATTTTATTACAGATCGTTTAAACAACTTCGCAATTTTATTAAAAAATTAAAGAAAGAACCTACCGTTTCCTAATTCATTTTTTTTTATTTTTCCTTATACAGTTCAACAATAACTAACCATAACTGCTTTATTTAAGTTGGCATTATATTGATTAAATAACGTAAGGAATGTTTTATGAACCTTCCCCAATTATTACCAGTCGTATAAAAAAGGTTTAAAAAAAATGTTTCCCATTGTTTTACAGACGAAGTGATTGCGACGCAACGATGATGCTATATATATCCAAAGCTGGTATAAGAATTCTCAAAAAATAATAAGTATATTTTGCAAACTGCCCGCTATAATTTAAAAGTTCAAAAGTGGATAACTGCGTTATCAGTGGTTTTATTCATGGCAAAATTTATTGCCTATTTTCTCACCAATTCGCTTGCCATTTTATCGGATGCACTGGAAAGTATCGTAAATATTCTGGCAGGTATCATTGGTTTATATAGCTTATATGTTGCATCCAAACCAAGCGATGTTGACCATCCTTATGGGCATGGGAAAGCGGAGTTTGTATCGGCTGCAGCAGAAGGGGGATTAATTGTAGCAGCAGGCATTATAATTGTTTACGAAACCATTTTAAATTTCATCAACCACAAGCAGGTATCATCGCTTGATTCAGGAATTATTTTAATAGCTGCAACTGCATTCTTAAATTTTATTGCCGGGTTTATTTGCCTGCGAATTGGAAAGCAAAACAGTTCGCCGGCGTTACAAGCAAGTGGTAAACATTTACAAACCGACACTTACTCCACCCTCGCAGTAATTGCCGGACTTTTTGTAATGAGTTTTACCAAAATGTATTTTATTGATAAGCTTATAGCAATTGCCATGAGCTTTTTTATAATAAGGAGTGGCTACTTAATTATTCGTAAATCGATGGCTGGCATAATGGATCAGCAGGATATGGATCTGTTGCAGGAGCTGGTAATTTTACTAAATAATAACCGTAGGAAAAACTGGATAGATTTACATAATCTAAGGGTTATAAAATATGGCAGGCAACTGCATATTGATTGCCACCTTACAGTACCCTGGTATTTAAATGTACACGAAGCGCACGATGAAATTGATGACTTCACAAAATTGATCCGCAACAGGTTTAATGATACGATTGAATTTTTTGTTCATACCGATGGATGCCTGTCGTTTAGCTGCAGGATTTGTAATAAGGAAAATTGCCCTGTCAGGCAACAGGTTTTTGAACAGAAAGTTGGTTGGAATTTGGACAATTTAATGAAGGATCAAAAACACTCATTAAAAACGGAACGGGTATAATTGACTCAGCCTTTGCAGAATCTTCTCTTACATTTTAACGAGAGAAAAAACTACAAAGGCTGATAGATGGCAGGGTGCAATCGTGAAACGAAAATAACAACTAACTTTTGAAAAATTGTTAAACTAACCCAAACTTTTTTTAATAGTTCAAAACCTGCTATTACTTTATGCTGTAATCAGTTATTTGCTGGGTTTGGCTAAAGGCTGCCTGCCCTGGAACGGTAACATTTATAATATTTTCTATCAGTCCTACCCCATTGGCATAATAAAAATCTCCTCCTCCAATACTGCCAAAACCTGCAATGGAAAGATCGAGGCGGATATGAATAACATTAGTAAATGATTTACTTCCTACCGTTTTATTAATTCCCTTTTCTTTAATAGTATAATTGAGGTTCGCCGTTAATGGAATGGGTATTCCCGGAGCACTAAAAGCCTGCGAAATAAGCCAGGTAGCATTTACCGGTTGGTTGTCTTTTAAATAAAGTTCCTCAACTGCATTAATGCCAACATCAGCAAAAGTTCCAAACCTGAAATACTCGCCCCCGGCTTTTGATTGATATAAATTTTGACCGGCGGAATTTAATAAGACCTTGTAGGTTTTTCCTTTGGCAACAGTATCACGGTTTGTAGCAGTAATAACAAAGGTGCTTCCCGAGTTCGTCTTATAAGTCCAGGTACTATTTGCAGTTAATGGACTATAATCTTCTGAAGCAGTAGCGGGAGCTTTTTCTTTTGAACATCCAACCAGCAGCGCTAAAATAAACAATGGTGTTGAGGTTATTTTGATAATCCTTGAAATCATACAGATATTTTTTATAGAATTTGAATAAAGAAGTGAGGCCTAAATTTACAAACTTAATTTAATAGCTAACT
>JBBSJX010000184.1:0-7726 GCA_038256825.1 Chitinophagales bacterium | reverse complement strand
TTTTTGGATGTAACTATAACTGCTGCGGCAAAACCTGGTTTTTTTAATATCGTTGGCAAAAACGGAAATCAAACTATTACAAAAAAGTATGAGCTAAAAAGCCGCAACAGGGCGCTTAGGGCAAACGTTTCCTCAGCCGACCTTATTTACCTGATAATGCCGGATCGTTTTTCGAATGGCGACCCATCCAACGATTTTTTTACCCATATGGCCGATACCAAAGTGGATGCCAATAACCCCATATTACGTCATGGCGGCGATTTACAGGGAATTACAAACCACCTGGATTATTTACAGGAATTAGGTGCCACCGCATTATGGTTAACACCCGTAATTGAAAACGATGAAACCCTAAAACAGGAAGCTCCCGACCGTATGCAAGCCGGTTATCATGGATATCATTTCACCGATCACTACCAGGTAGATCCGCGCCTGGGCGGAAATAAGGGTTACATCGATTTTTCAAATGAATTACATAAGCGGGGAATGAAACTGGTGCAGGACGCTGTGTACAATCATGTAAGCGACGATCATTGGATGTTTAAAGATCAGCCAACAGATGACTGGTTTAATAATTGGCCGCAGTATACCAATACGTCACATAAAGAGACTTCCCTGGCCGATCCGCATGGTGCTTCCATCGACCGTGACCTTTTACTTAATGGTTGGTTCACCAAATTTTTACCCGATTTAAATTTGCGTAATCCGTTCCTGGCAAATTACCTGATACAACATGCCATATGGAGTACCGAAATGTTTAACCTGGATGCATGGCGGATTGATACCTACAAGTACAACGATCCGCAGTTTATGAACAGGTGTAATAAAGCCCTGGGGGACGAATACCCCGGCATACTGCTGTTTGGTGAAACAGTTGCCAATAATCCTTATACCCTTTCCTATTTTGTAAAAAATAAAGTGGATTTTCCTTTTAAAAGTAACCTGCCCGGTACCAACGATTTTCCACTGAATTATGCCATGTTAGATGCCTTAAACCAGGCGTTTAGCTGGGATGGAGGAGTTAACAGGGTGTACCAGGTTTTAGCCCAGGATGGCTTATATGCCGATCCTATGAAATTGGTTACCCAATTGGATAATCACGACATGGATCGCTATTTATCGATGGTTGGTGAAGATGCTGATAAATATAAAATGGGTATTACCTGGTTGCTTACTACACGTGGCATTCCATCGTGGTATTATGGCACCGAACTATTTACAAAGGGAACAAAAAATCCAAGCGATGCAGAAGTTCGTAAAAACTTTCCTGGTGGGTTTAGCGGTGACAAAGAGAATAAATTTACCGCCGAAGGCAGGAGCAAAACTGAAAATGAAGCGTTTGAGTTTGTAAAAAAACTGGCCAATTATCGCAAAAACACACCGGCCTTACACTCGGGTAAATTAATGCAATTTGTACCGCAAAATGGAACCTATGTTTATTTCAGGTACGACAAAAACAAGACGATTATGGTGGCCTCCAATACAAACGACCAGGAAACCTTATTGGAAACATTACGGTTTAATGAAAGAATACAGGGATATAAAGGAGCAATGAACATTTTGACAGGAGAGGTGTTAAATAATATAACCACTATAAACCTGCCTGCGAAAGCTACGGTTGTTTTAGAGCTTCTAAAATAACTTTCCATAAAATTAAGATCACTAATAACTTTATAAAATAGCTTACATTTAGTTATTGCTAATTAAAAAAAATATATATGAAAACTCAAAATAATTTTATTTTAAAGAACTTTTTAATTATTACTGTTCTGTCACTTTTTATTGTGGGCTGTTCAAAAAAATTAAATTTTTCAACATCTTCTATTGTTCCGGCTGCTGAAGGAACGGTAAAGTATAAAAAGGATAATAACAACAACTATGAAATTACAGCCAAGGTAATGCACCTGGCAGATCCCAAAAAGCTATCTCCATCCAAAGACCATTATATATTGTGGATGGAAACAGAGCAAAATGGAAGGAAGAACCTGGGACAAATTGAAAGTTCTACAGGTTGGTTTAGTAGTGCAAGAAAGGCTACTTTAAAATCAGTAACACCCTTTAAGCCTACCAGTTTTTTCATTACTGCCGAAAATGATGTAACTGTATCATACCCCGGTAATATGGTGGTTTTAAAAACTAACTAAAAATTAGTAAACAGGGTAGGGTTTATTTAATCCTCCTTGTAAAAATGCATTGCACTGCCCTGGGCGGTACAGGTTACCGTTAAATCGTTTATGCAAACATGAGTAGGTAAGCTGGCGCAATACCATGCAATATCTGCAACGTCCTCAGCAAATAAGGGGGTAAATCCTTTGTAAGTTTGCCTTGCTTTTTCTTCATCCCCTTTAAAACGCACACTGGCAAATTCGGTATCTGCGGCCCCCGGGTTAATGCTGGTAACTTTTATTTTATGTTGTAGTAAATCTATACGCAGCGATTTGCTGATGGCATCCACGGCATATTTGCTTGCGCAGTACACATTTCCTTTATCATATACTTCTTTACCTGCTATTGAACCCATATTTATAACATGCCCCTGGTTTCTACGGGTCATGTAGGGTACAATGGCTTTAGTTACGTAAAGCAAACCTTTAACGTTGGTGTCTATCATAGTGTCCCAATCATCCACATTTCCTTCATCAAAATAATCCCTGCCCAAAGCAAGCCCTGCGTTATTAACCAACACATCTACATCCTGCCACTCTTTAGGTAAATTATCTAAATGCTGAAAAACAGATTCTCTGTTTTGAACATCAAACACCAGGCTCAAAACCCTTATCTGGTATTTGTCTCTCAGCTCATCAGCAAATGCATGCAATTTTTCTGAACGCCTGCCAGTAATAATACAGTTCCACTTATGCATGGCAAATTTTTCTGCAATTGCTTTTCCAAATCCTGAAGTGGCGCCGGTGATAAGGATGATTTTATTCATAAATTAATGTGAATGAAGTTGTGGTGAATTAAGTACCAACTGTACAAGTGAGTGAACTGCCGGTTGTCGGTCAGGCTACAACAATGCTTAATTAATAACCGGTGCTGGTAACATCTAATTATTAATTAAGCATTGGTATTAGTTTATCCTAGTTCGGGATATAATGGAAACTGCTCCATAAATTCTTTAACCTGTTTGCGTATGGTTGCCAGGGTGTTGTCGTCATCTGCATTTAAAAGTGCATTATCAATAACGTTTACAACAAACTGCATGTGCTCCTCCTTCATTCCACGGGTGGTAATGGCCGGTACTCCTACGCGAATACCGCTGGTAACAAAAGCACTTTTATCATCAAAGGGAACCATGTTTTTGTTAAGGGTAATTTCGGCCTTGCCTAAAACTGCTTCGGCTTTTTTACCGCTGATGTTTTTATTGCGAAGGTCAATCAGCACTAAATGGTTATCGGTTCCACCACTTATGATGTTGTAACCCTTTTGAATAAAAGCTTTTGAAATAGCCTGCGCATTGCTGATAACCTGTTGAGCATAAGTGCCAAACTCATCGGTAAGAATTTCGCCGAATGCTACGGCCTTGGCCGCAATAACATGCTCCAAAGGTCCGCCTTGTGTTCCCGGAAAAACAGCCATATCAAGCAAATTACTCATCATGCGTATGTTGCCTTTTGTGTCTTTTAACCCAAACGGGTTTTCAACATCTTTCTTCATTAATATAATACCGCCCCGTGGGCCACGCAGTGTTTTGTGGGTGGTTGAACTTACCACATGGCAATGTTCAAAAGGGCTGTTTAATAATCCTTTGGCAATTAAACCGGCGGGGTGGGCCATATCGCAAAAAACAATAGCGCCTACTTCATCTGCAACTTTACGTATGCGTGCATAATCCCACTCGCGGCTATAAGCACTGGCACCACAAATAATCATTTTTGGTTTTACTTCACGGGCTTTCGCTTCCAGCATTTCATAATCTACCAATCCTTCTTCGCGGGTAACCCCATAAAAATGGGGGCTGTATAATTTACCGCTAAAGTTTACGGGACTGCCATGGGTAAGGTGACCTCCCATGCTAAGGTCAAGGCCTAATATATCATCACCCGGTTGTAAGTAAGCAAGCATTATGGCTGCATTTGCCTGGGCGCCGCTATGCGGCTGCACATTAGCATATTCACAATCAAAAATTTGTTTAATGCGGTCAATGGCCAACTGTTCCGTCTGGTCAACAATTTCGCAACCGCCATAATAACGGCGACCCGGATAGCCCTCCGCATATTTATTGGTAAGTACGCTGCCCATGGCTTGAATAACCTGCAGACTTGTAAAATTTTCTGAAGCAATTAATTCGATGCCATGACGTTGGCGTTGCAATTCCTTGTTGATGAGGTCAAAAACCAGGGTATCTTTTTGCATGTAAGTTTGAAATTTGGCGCAAAAATAAACAAAAGAATGTTGTTACAGCAGTGAGGAGCCTTAAAGTAACCGCTCAGGTTGAATAAAAAATAAGCGCCTTTTAAAGGTATGGGTACACATTTCATAATTAGTAAAAGGTTGCATAAAGCATCAACTTTTTGTCTAAATAAAAATTTACCTATTTTCACCGCTTGATGATCAGGTATGGGTGAAGTAAACGTGCAATTTACAACCTGTTATTGTAGCGACTGAAAGGGTGGATCATCCAAACAAAAGAATAAATAATGAAAGCGATTATTCCGGTAGCCGGGGCAGGAACCAAATTACGACCTCATACTTATACCCAGCCTAAAGCGCTTATACCCATTGCGGGCAAAACCATTTTAAGTTATATAGTTGACCAATTACACGAAGCAGGTATTAACGAGTTTATTTTTATTGTGGGATACCTGGGTGAGAAAATACAGGAGTATGTAAAAACCACTTATCCTGATCTTACCTGCCATTTTGTATACCAAAACGAACGAAAGGGAACCGGCCATGCGGTAGAACTTACCCGAACCATTGTTGGTAACGACGAGGTGTTTGTTGCCCTGGGCGATACCATTTGCGAGTATGATGTTAAAGAAATGGTGAATAGCCCTTACAGCATGCTGGGGGTAAAAAAAGTGGATGATCCCCGCAAATTTGGTGTGGCCGAAATTGATGAAGACGGTTTTATTGAACATGTTGTAGAAAAGCCCGCCATACCAAAAAGTAATATGGCATTGGTGGGTTTGTATAAAATAAAAGAAACCGAATTTTTATTTGGTTGCCTGCACCACTTGTTTACCGAAGATATTACCAGCTACGGCGATTATAACCTTACCGATGCACTGGACTGTATGATACAGCGCGGTGCCCGCTTTAAAGCCTTCAGGGTAAAAAACTGGTTTGACTGTGGTAAAAAAGAAACCTTGTTAACCAGTAATGCAACCTTATTAAAAAAGTTTGGCGGCAATGTGGAAGAAGATCATGGCTTTGAAGACACCATCATTATACCGCCGGTGAGTATTGCGCCGGGATGTATTATTAAAAACGCTATAATTGGCCCCCACGTTGCCATTGGCGCCAATACAACCATCCAGTTTTCAATAGTACGAGATAGTATAATTGGCTCGTATACCAATCTTTTTGAGGTGGTGCTGGATAACTCGCTCATTGGTAGCGATGCCTCGGTAAAAGGATTGAGCAGGCGCCTGAATATTGGCGATAATACTGAGATTGATTTTGGGTAATTTTTAATATTGATATTGCAACAATAATTTTTTTGAGAACCGGCTTTCGAATATTTATGAAGCATTGTTGTAGCCTGACCTACAACCGGCGGTTCACTCTCTTGTACTATTACACCTAATGCAACAGTAAGCATGTGCATATTTTTTGATTAAGTGGAAGCTGTATATTAGTATCCTAAATTTGTACAACACTTTTATAATGAAATATCCTTCGGTACTGCTTATTGCCATCACCTTGTTTACTACATCTGTAACATTGGCGCAGGAAAAGCCCGGATCTATTGCTGGAATTGTAAAAGATGCCTCCACCAAACAACCTCTTATTGAAGCAGTAATAACTTTATCCTCGCAAACATTTACAGGCAAGCAATACGCTATATCCGACAGTACCGGCATGTATAAATTTCACCAGTTGCAACCCGGCGCTTATTCTGTTATGTTTGAGATGGAAGGATACCAAACCTTTATTAAAGACAGTATTGTACTCACCAGCGGGATGCCTTTAGGCGTTAGCCTTGAAATGGTTAAATCACGTCATTCGTCAGCAACTTCTCCTAAACAGGCTGGCCGAAAAGAGTAATAAAAAAAGTGGCTGAATTACATTCTACTATTGCTAATATCATTGTAATTCAGCCATTGTATGTTCAGGTAAATACTAACAGTACAAGAGTGCGACGCAACGGTGATGAGCACTGTACCAATGCCGGCTACCAAAAAATTAACCATAACATTGTTAGGTTGTGCTTACTTAAACGCCCACTTATACATTTCCTTCCACGTAGCTTTTTTACCATACATTAAAATACCGGTGCGGTAAATTTTTGCACTAAGCCAGGTAGTTCCTAAAAAGCCTAACACCAGTAAAATCATACTTACCGCTAGTTGCCAATAGGGTACAGTACCTGGTACGCCAAATGGTATACGGGCCATCATTACTAGCGGGGAGAAGAATGGTATCATACTGCTCCAGGTAGCCAGGCTGCCAGCAGGGTTGGTAATGGCATTAATCATAATTACGATTGAAATGATGATTGGCATGGTGATGGGTAGCAGCAAGCTTTGTGCATCCTGCGGATCTTCGTTAACGGCGCTGCCTACTGCGGCAAATAGCGAGGCATAAAACAAGTAACCAAATAAGAAATAAAATATAAAGCAACCAATAATTAAAAACCAGTTTGCACTGCTGAGGGTAGCCTGTAACTCGCCAAACTGGCTTGCGGCAGAGCTCGCCATTTTAACGTTGCCATTTTGTAGTTGCTGGCTGGCATCGGATGCCTGTTGCAAAGTTTCTGGTGAAAAAATGGCGCTTGCAGCCATGGATAAACCTATAATCAGCACAATCCATAATAATAATTGGGTTAAGCCAACAGCTCCAATACCAATAATTTTTCCAATCATTAATTGAAATGGTTTTACCGACGATACCACTACCTCGGCTATGCGGTTTGTTTTTTCTTCCATAACGCCACGCATTACCATGGTGCCATAAATAAACAAGGTGATATAAATTAAAAAACCACTTCCATAACCTATTCCATAGGCCAGGCCGCTATTGCCTTTTTTAACTTCCGATCCTTCGTAATAAGCCTGGTCTAATTGAGCACGAGTGGCGTTTTTTCGCACAGAGTCCAGCTCCTGCATATCAATATTATACTGGCTACGCAGCATTTTATTTTCCATAGCTTCATTTAGTCTGTCCTGCACATTGTCTTCTGCCATTAGCCCAAACTGTTTTTTTGAAACCAGCCTGTAACGGTTACTGTTATCTTCTGGTATATACAACACAGCGCTATATCCTTTTTGTTTATAGTTGGTGCTATCAACACCTTTTGGAAACGAGAACGTAACTGCTTTTGCATTGGCTATATGGCCATTAAAAAGATTGGCGTTATCAATAACGGCAATGTTTTCCTTGTCAAAATTTTTAACTGAAATAATGGTGACTGCCGTTATTAATCCAACAAATAATAAAGGGGTTAAAATGGTTGTAAGTATAAAAGTTTTTTTGCGAACACGGGTTAAGTATTCGCGTTTTATTATAAGAATTATTTTGCGCATATAAAATTTTTAAAGGTTTAAGGGTAATTACTGTG
>JBBSJX010000183.1:0-7751 GCA_038256825.1 Chitinophagales bacterium | reverse complement strand
TAACTTAAGGTTTTTCGTCATCCTGAACTTGTTCAGTATCGCCCGGAGTGTACAAGATGAAATACAGGGGATGCTGAAATAAATGTAGCATGACGGCTCATTTTAAAACGCATTCCGTTGCTTAAGTTGATGACATTGCCCTGCGAAGTATAATTCAATCATTGCATTGCATTTGAACTGAGCCCTTTGAAAAGCTCAGGGCAAACTTTAGCCAGAATGACACTATTTAAAACTTATGTTGGTACCACAAAAAAGTCAATATTATTTTACATCCCACCAAACCCGTGTATCCAGAATGTCAGGCCCCTGGCGACTTATCGCCTGCTGCACATTTTCGCGGTTTACATTTAACTCCCCATCAGGATAAGTTAACCGGCGAATGAAAGCTTCGGTTTTAAGGTCTTTACCGGGAAATAAATTTGGTGTCAGTACCGGAAAACCGCTGCGACGAAAGTTAGCGAATGCTTCGGGGCCGTTTAAAAATGAAGCCACCCAATACTGCGTATTAATCTGCTCCAGCGCTTTGGAAAGATCGAGCGGATTTGCCGATATATATGCATCAATGGCGCCACCTGGGACTGCCGAGGCTGTACCATATAAGGCCAATTGATTCATGTGTGCCCTGATGCCGTTTGCATACAGCGAAGCCGCGCTGCCGGTTGTCCAGTTGCGTACCACAGCCTCCGCTAATAACAACTGTGTTTGTGCATAGGTAATAATGAATGTGGGCGCCTGCGGATTGGCCATACGTGTACGGTCAAGCTGGCTATAGTCCCATAAACTTTTAAGGCCACTTGCAGCAACGGGTCCGGAAATGGTTGTGTTATCGTATCCCAATGGCAATCCTATTTGTGCGCTTGCTGCACGGCTCGCCCTGGCTTCGGTTTGATTGGCCCCGCTTAACGCGCCAACATACCTTACCGCTATGGAAGTCAGGCGCGGATCATTGTTGTTTTTAAGATAGTTGACAAAGTCTTCGGCAAGATAGAAGAATGCTGACTGGCCGCCGTTTAGCTGGTTGCCTACATCGTTTGGAAAATTTGCTGTATGCCTGATAATCGCATCATCGGCGCTGGATTGCATTAAACCTCCGGCAACTGCTTTGGCTACATAAGAGGATGCAATTGCAGGTTTTATTTTTGAAAGCCTCATGGCAGCCCGCAGCATTAAGGAGTAACCCAAACGCTTCCATTTTACAATGTCGCCGCTATACATTACCTCTCTTGTAACCCTTGGCTTGGTAGCATCCAATGCCGCGCTGGCGGTTTCCAGTTCCATTAAAATATCGGTATAAACACTTTCCTGGCTATCGTAAATGGGTTTAACTGTACTGTTCAAAAACCCAAGACCAGCCTGGGTATATGGTATGTCGCCATAGGTGTCTGTTAATACCATAAATGCATAGGCCTTCCAAATTCTTGCTGTATTGTACAGGTTAACCTGGTTGGGGTCGCTTTTGGTTTTTTCTATCACGTCAACCAGCTCTTTTAGAACCGTTCTGTAATACCGGTTCCAGTTGCCGCTGGCAACATTGCGGTTGTCCTGGTTGTAATTGCCTGCGGAACCCACACCACTAAAAGGAGTGATCATCTGCTTTACTATGGTGGTTTCATAACTAAGATTGCCATAGGCAAAAGCACTTCCCACAATCGCATTGTTCAATTGAAAGGCCGGGTCAACCGAAGTAAGAGCGATTGGGTTAATGTTCATTTCATCGAAACCTTTATCGCACGAAGTGAATAAGACCAGCACTACCACCAGGCTATAACAATATTTATTTATCTTTTTCATTGTATGTATATGATAAGGTGAGTAAAAGGGGTTAGGTTTAAAATTTGATGTTCAAATTAAATCCTACACTTCTAGTAATAGGTAAGCCTGTTGCTTCAAGCCCGATAAGGTTGTCGGAAGGAAGTCCGAATTGTTCGGGATGAATATTGGGGACCCATTTTTTAAGTAGCGCAACATTGTTTGCCACAGCATTTAACCTAAGGCCTTTTATGAATTTTACAGACTTAACCATTTTTGTAAAATCGTAACCCAGCGTTATCTGTCTCAATTGCCAAAGCCCGGCGTTGTAAACAAAAGGCTCGGCAATATTTTGGCTGCGCACGGTTTCGTAAAATGCCTGTACACCGGATTTCGAAACGTTTACCTGCTTGTTTAAATTAACCCCGTTCCCTATAACAAAACCTTGTTCTCTGCCCACCAGTGTTTCTTTATGCAAGCCTTCGCGATAAGCGTTAAAGTTGGTGCCCGAAATCATTTTGTTGCCTAACTTAAAATCGACCAGTACGGAAAGGTTGATGCCTTTATAATTGAAGGTATTAGTGATGCCACCTGTCCAAACCGGAATAGCGCTGCCATAATCCAATTGATTTGCGGTTCGCAACGGGCGGCCGTTACCTGCATCAAAAACTTGTGTTCCGTTTTCATCGCGCAAAAAGCCGTAGCCATAAAGTTGACCAATCGGCTTGCCCACCACCTGCCTGAGTTCTCCTGTAAAATCACCTGTGCCAACCGTAATAATAGTGTCGCTGGTGCCGGTGCCCAGGCTTAGCACTCTTGAAGTATTGTACGCTGCATTATAATTAAGGTTCCATGAAAAATTTTTTGCTACAACCGGTGAAAAATTCACCATCATTTCAAGACCCTGGTTGCGGCTTTCACCTACATTTATAAGTTGAGTAGTATAGCCTGAAGCGTCAGAAGTTTGAGCCCGCAATATCTGGTCTGAAGATAGTTTGTTATAATAACTAAATTCAAAGGAAAGCCTGCTTTTGAAAAGCCTCATCTCTAAACCAATTTCCTTTTCCGATACATGCATAGGGCGCAAATTGGGATTAGGAATAACCGTGGTATTAATACCAGCCAGGGGCTGCCCGGTACCTGCTGTATTTGGAAATAGTGCAGGGTTGATGGCATAAAACAAATTGTTAGAATAGGGAGGAACGTCGGTGTCGCTTCCAACTTCAGCATAGGCAGCTCTTATTTTACCAAAGGTTATCCATGAAGGCATGCTGTTTTTAAAGGCGTCCGAAAATACAAAACTGGTGGTAATGGATGGATATAGTATGCTCCTGTTTTGGGGTGATAGTGTAGAGAACCAGTCGTTCCTTAAAGTTCCGTTTACAAATAAATAATCTTTATAAGAAAGTTCGGTGGCGCCATATAAAGAGTTAACTGCCCGCTCCGATATTTCGTAAATAGGATTGAGCTGCCTGCCGTTTCCTAAAGTATAAAGGCCTCGTTGATAAAAGTCGTTTACCAAAACATTATTCCGGTTCAATTTTCTATGCATCTGGTTTCCTCCAAACGTTACATCTATACCAAAATCTTTAATGGAATGTTTTGCTCCAACCAGGAAGTCTGCATTTGTTTCTCTGAAGCGGCGTTCGTCCTGAACGTATTCGCCGTTAACAAATCCAGGAGGTGCCGGTGCCTGCCTTTGGCTTCCGGTGGGCAGGTTATAATCCTGTGAGCGTGAATAATAATCCTGGCCAATTCTCCCCTGTAAATACAACCAGTCGGTTATATCGTACCGTGCGGAGATGTTACCGAAAATCCTGTCCCTTACAATGCGGTCGAATCGGGTAAGTGCAAAATAAGGGTTGGTACGGTTGGTAAATCTCGACCATAAAAATTCGTTGCCGGCGCTGTTAAATGCGTACTGTTTTAGCAGTTCCAGGGGCATGGAGTTAGCCAGGTTGTATAAAACAACAGGGCTGTAATCCTGTTCGGCTATATTAGGCGGATTGTTACGTTTTTCATTTGAATAACTAACGCTGCCGTTAACCGTTAGTTTTTTTGCAAATATTTGCGAAAATCCAAGGTTTATGTTTTTACGGTTGTAATCCGAACCGGGTAGTATAGCTTCGGCCGTCATGTTTGACAGAGAAAGATTGAAGCCTCCAAACTCGCTGCCGGACGAGATGGTAATGGTATTGGTAAGGCTGTTGGCTTTGCGGTAATAGTCCGTTATTTGATTCCTTTGCGGCTCGTATGGCACCACAACGCCATCAAATAACACCTGGGTCATACCCGGTGCAAATTTTTCGCCAAAGCTCCACTGTCCCGATGTTGGATTAGGTGTTGTGGGACGTACACCATTCTCACCCTGTCCATATTCGTATTGATAGTCGGTATAATCGAGCGGGGTTTCGTTTGTATAGTTGGTGTTGTATTCTATACCAATGCCAGTGCCTTTACCTCTCGTTTTAGTGGTGATCATAATAACACCATCTTTTGCACGTGAACCATACAACGCCGAAGCGGCTGCACCTTTTAATACAGTCATTGACTCAATATTATCCGGATCAATGCTGCTTAAACCATCACCTCCGTCGGATGTGCGGTTGCTGCCCCTTGCAGAAACATCGCCTCTTGCGCCAAAGTTTGTATTGTCGATAGGTACACCATTTATAACAATGAGCGGCGAGTTATTTCCTCCAAAAGAAGACTGCCCACGTATCCTTATTTTACTGGTACCTGCCGGGCCGGAACCCATAGTGGTAATGTTTACACCCGCTATTTTGCCTTCGAGCGCATTCATAAAATTGGTGGTACGGTTAACAGTAATCTGTTCGGGAGCTACTGTAGAAGTAGCATAGCCCAGGCTTTTAGCTTCTCTTTTTATGCCTAGTGCCGTTACAACTACCTGCTGCATGACAGCCGCTTCCTGTACCATTGTAATGTTTAAACTGGTACGGCCATTTAAAGCCACTTCCTGCGAACCATAATTTACAAATGAAAAAACAAGGGTACTGTTTGGGTTGGGAACAGAGATACTAAACTGGCCGCCATTGTCTGTCCGTGTGCCAGTGTTGGTTCCTTTTAAAACTACGCTAACATCAGCTAATGGCGCTCCTTTTTCATCAACTACCTTACCTGAAATAGTTACTGGCGGAGGAGGCGGGGCGTTAACTACCATTACTTTTTTTTCTTCTTCCTTTTCTTTAACAATAATGAGTTTATTTAAGATTTGAAAAGTAAGCGGCTGGTCTTTAAAACATTCTTTTAATACCTGGTCGAGCGTAGCATTGGTGGCCGAGATACTAACCTTTTTAGCTTTTTGTAAAATTCTCTCGGTGTAGACAAATGTGTATCCTGTTTGTCTGCTGATTTTGCTGAATACTTTTTGAAGGGGGACATCTTTTTGCGAAATAGTGATTTTTTGAGCGTATCCTTTTGCATTGGCATTGAGGGACATTGCAAAAATTAAAATCAAAGACATTTTCATAATCAAAAATGGTTTGGCAATACTCTTCTTTCCTAACCCGAAGAGGTTGCGGCAAGCAATTAGTTTCATACTTTCGTTATGTTTAGGTTATAGAATAAAAACTGTCAGACGTTTGCAATTATTAGCTGGACTATTGCCGGATCTCGCCTGCCAGCGGTGATCCGGTTTTTTTCTGGTGACATATTTTTTATTGACACACAGGCCCGGGACTAATGGTTATTAATTTTTTTTCTTTTAATGTTTTATTGTTTTAGATGAATAAATAAAATGGTTCTAACTTATAATAGCATTCTTGTACAAATAAGGATATTTCAACATTAGGATATCAAAAATTGCGTCTCCAAACTTTAACACTGAATCTATATAATGACTACCCCCTAAGGCATTACAATTATCTTTTTGCCGTCTATTTCAAAATGGACTGTGCCGGTAAGTTCCAATGCTTTTAAAAAATCAGAAAGCCGGGTATTTCTTGGTATTTCCGCATAAAACAGGTCATCCACTTTTTTATTATATACCACTTCCACGTCGTACCACCTGGAGATTTGTCTTAGAACAGTTGAAATATCAGCGCCCTCGAAATTAAAAACACCGTTTTTCCAGGCGATAACTTTATTTACGTCTATATCGCTTAACACTTTTACCCGGCCGTCGCCTGACAGTTGGGATTGCTGACCGGGTGTAAGAATTCTGGTTTCGTTGTCTTTTATAAATTTAACTGAACCTTCAAGTAAAGTTGTTTTAAGTAAGCTTTCATCACTATATGCCATTACATTAAAATGCGTTCCTAACACCTGTATTTCAGTTTTATTAACCTTTACAATAAAAGGCATTGATTTATTCTTAGTCACCTCAAAGTACGCTTCACCTGTAATTTCAACGGTCCTGTTTTTACCCGCAAAGGCTGTAGGAAAGCGGATAGACGACGTGGAGTTTAGCCACACACCGCTTCCATCGGGAAGTATAATTTGGTACTGTCCGCCCCGTGGCGTTGAAATAGAATTATAGACAATTTCATTATCTGCGGCAAAGGATGAATTATAATTGATTTTGCCGTCCAGCTTAATGAGCTTAGTATTTCCCTGCTGGGCCAAGGGGCCATTTTTAGCATCATCCAAAACAATAACAGAACCATCGGCAAGAGTTAGTAATGCCTTATCTCCACCCGGCGGAAGGTCATTCTTATAATTGATCTTCTTTTCTTCAGGTATGGAAATGATTTTCTGTGGCTCTTCATTAAAAAGATAATAGCCGCCAAAAAATATCGTTCCTATAACGCAGGCGGCAGCAGCTATTTTAAAGAAAGAAAAAGCACCTGATCTCGATTTTAATGAACCGATTTCAGGCTGATTTTGCGGTTTCATACTTCCTGCTTGCTCCATAATACTTTGGAAAATGCTTTCACCCCTGCTATTTTCTTCCAGCGATACGGACGGCTGTTCCTGTAATAGTTGCTCCGTTACATTTTTAATTTTTTCTGAGTGTTCACCACTCTTTAGCAGTTGTAAAAAGCGATCCAATTCATCCTTATTCAAAGAACTATTTATATATTCCTCAAGTAAATCTTCAAACGTTTTTTGCGTCATAGTGGTTGGCAGTTTTGCACCGGTTTCTACATTCCGGCGGATTAAAAATCCGGCTTACTTTCTGCACAAAATATAAAGACACATAAAATGAATGTTGGTATTAGTAGTTGCAAAAATATTTTTTATATTTTTTTTGGAACACCGTTATTTAAATAGAAGTAGCCGGGTTTTTATATAAAAAAGGCGAAGCAAAATTTTAAAAAGAAATATGAACAGAGAAGCAAGGTTGGATTAATACAGAGACAATAACAAAGGAGAAGCTTTAGCAATAAAGAATGGATATTGATAAGATGAATAGATACGCATCAGAATGTAACAATAGGTATTGCCGAATTTTTTGCAGCGCTTTATTCATGTGACTTTTGACGGTAAACTTTGAAATGCCGAGTTTTTCTGCAATTCCTGATTGGTCCATGCCGTGGTTCCTGCTTAGTTGGTATACGGTGCGTTGTTGGTCAGGAAGTTGCTTTACAGCGCTTTCTATAAGTTGCTTTGTTTCTTTTACTATTATTGCCTGGTCGGGTCCGGCGGCTATTGATGAAAAATACTGGTCGAGGTGAGTTGCAAATGATTTTTCCAATGTTTTTCTCCTAAGCTCATTATAAATATGATGTTTCGCTACCATAAATAAATAACCTCCAAAATTGGTTACATTGGTTAACATGCCCCGTTTCAACCATATTTTTAGAAATATGTCCTGTACCAATTCTTCGGAAAGTTCTGACGATTTTGTAAGATCGAAAGCAACTGAGTAAATATTGGGCCAATAAAAATCAAATAACCGACGAAAAGCTTTTTCGTCGCCTTGGATCATTAAAAGAATTAATTCACTTTCATTTTTTAATAAGGCTGCAATCAAGGCTATGTGTTGTACTTATAAAGATAGAACTTGGTGAATTAAATACATGATGAATGTTTGCTAAACC
>JBBSJX010000182.1:0-7756 GCA_038256825.1 Chitinophagales bacterium | reverse complement strand
TATGGTATATAAAATAGTTTATAACTAAAGCTCCACTAATAATCAGGAGGCCAAAAAATTCACGTGTTTTTTCAATATAAGGTTTGGTTGCCTGCATACTTTCTACAATACTGGGTTTGTTGTATTTAAACACCCAGTCGCGACCCCCATCCTCTGCAAAAAATATTTTAATGGCATAAACAACGTAAATGGCAATGGCTATCAGGTAAAATAAAGGAAAGTAATATCCGAAAGCCGCCAGCCCACACAAAAGTGAAGCAACCATGTAAATGGGAACCCATAACCATGAATCTCCATCGTTAAGATTTACGTAAGCAAACCCTGCAAATGCCAGACAAAAAAAGCCATTTAAAATAATCATCAACATAAGCAATCATTTATTTAAATACACTAAGTATGGGGGGTGGTAAAAATAACGATTACTTTATTTAAAGCTTCAACTTTTAAACAGTGAAGTAAAAGAAAAACAAGCTAATAAATAATTGGTGGTTCAATGACCGGGTTAAAGTAAAGGCTAACCAATTTTATAACTGTCTCATTAACACGTTTAGCAAAATATCATTGGCATGATAATTATATTCTCCAATTTAATATTAACACTTAAAAATAAAAATATGCAAGTTTTAAAATCGGCAGTCAATCGCCAGGTTTTGTTTTTCTTATCACTTTTTGTATCCATCGTAACATTTGCACAGGATACTAAAAAAGTGGATATTGACATCAGCGCCGGTGGCGATGATAGCGGCTTCTTCGCATCTCCCTGGGTGTGGGTTGTTGGTGCAGCAGTTTTTATTTTGTTATTAGTTGCTTTACTGAGAGGTGGCAACAAAAGAGGTGCTTAGATCATCTGTCTGATCCTATGAAATAAAAATATTTGAAGGTTGTCCCATCGGCAACCTTTTTTATTGGGAAAATTCCTCCAGCATCATCTTTTCTTTTTTGGTCAGGCTGTTAATTCCCTTATTGTGTATTTTCTCCAGTATCTCATCAATTTCCTGCTGGCGGGCTTTTTTACGAATATTGTATTTGTCGTCCTGGTTTAAATGTTGCTGGTTTTTAAAATATAAATTATCCACCATCAGGTACGATGGATGCCGGATAATAATAAACAGGAAAATAATTGCCGGAACTGTAATAATAAGAATAGTAACAAAGTTATAAGCAATGGCATCCGGATACATTAACAGGCCCACCGCCATTCCAACCAGTGCCCCACCCAAATGAGCATCGTGACCAATGTTATCGCTTTTTGACCGGATGCCATAAATCGAATACAACATATAAATCAACCCAAATAGCCACGCAGGTATTGAAATGGGTAAAAACAGCAGCCCTATTTTCATACCCGGCATCAGCGCAATCGAAGTAAAAATTATTCCGGCAATGGCCCCCGAAGCACCAACCGAGCTATAACCACCATCCTTTTTATGCAATAAAAGGGTAAGCAGGTTACCCCCAATAAGGCCGGCCAGGTAAATAACCAGGTAATTAATCCCTCCAATAAATTGCTCCAGGCCCGAGCTGAAAAAGTACAACGCCAGCATATTAAAAACCAGGTGGGTCCAGTTAACATGTAAAAACCCAGAGGTAACAATTCGCTTATAGTCCTTGTAATGCAGTATATGGTCCACCTTAAATGCATACTTTTCGTAAAACAAATGATCCTTAAATCCTTTGTACGAAAACACCAGGTTGGCAATAATAATGATGATACTTATAATTCCACTTTGATCCATTGCAGCTCTTTTTTTACCTAAGTTATAAATTTAAATCACTCCGCTGTCATAACCACGGTTCCATAAATGTTATTGTTTAACCATTACGGAAATGCAGTTAATACAAATCTGCCAATTATTAATATTTTTTGTGGTCCGGGCATTACTTTACAATGGAGCATTGTTGCGTCGCCCTCTTGTACTTGTATTTCATCGGGCATCTTCCAAAGTGTTTACATACCCTGGGGATTATTAATTATTATAAACCAAACTTTGTAAAAGGAGTAACCTCACCTATCCTCATTTATTGATTGTACTTTACCTTAGCGCCCATCATTCAACCATGAACCCCGATCCGCAAAATACCATATTTCAAAAAGCTGTTGCATTTGTAAATCAAACAAGCAAGCACTTATTTCTTACCGGCAAAGCGGGCACGGGCAAAACCACTTTTTTAAAATTTATTAAACAAAATACTTTTAAGCGGATGGCCGTTGTGGCACCCACCGGGGTGGCAGCCATTAATGCGGGAGGCGTAACCATTCATTCATTTTTCCAGTTACCATTGGGCCCATTTATTCCTGTTCAACGCAATTACTGGGGCGGGTATAGCGGTGAGGTAAACAACCCAATAACGCTTATAAAAAACCTCAGGCTTTCATCCATAAAACGCGATGTTATTCGCGAGTTGGATTTGCTGATTATTGATGAAATATCTATGGTACGTGCCGATTTGTTAGATGCCATAGATACGGTAATGCGCCATGTACGCCGCCAACCCTTGTTGCCTTTTGGCGGCGTACAAATGGTTTATATAGGCGATTTATACCAATTGCCGCCGGTGGCAAAAAACGAAGAGTGGGATTTATTGAAAGACTATTATGCCAGCCCATTCTTTTTTAGTGCCAAAGTGATCAAACATGCTTTTCCCTTGTATATCGAACTTAAAAAAATATACCGGCAAAAGGATGATGCCTTTATTAACGTACTAAACAACATAAGGAACAATAGTTGTACTGCAAACGATCTTGAAGTACTGCACCAATATTATAAACCCGGCTATTCACCCGGTAAAGATGAAAATTATATAACCCTTACCTCGCATAACGGAAAAGCTGACACAATAAACAATGCCGAACTGCAAAAGTTACCAACAGACACCCATGTTTATAACGCTGCAATAAAAGGTGAATTTTACGAGCGCAGCTATCCTGCCGAAAATAAATTATACCTGAAGGTGGGCGCTCAAATAATGTTTATTAAAAACGATAAAGGTGAAGTTCGCAGGTTTTATAATGGTAAAATCGGCACCATTCATAAACTGGAAAAAGAAAAGATTTGGGTAACATTTGCCAACGAGCCGGGTGAAATGGAATTGTTGCAGGAAACCTGGAAAAATATTCGTTTTAAATATGCACAGGATAAAGACCTGGTGGATGAAGAAGAACTGGGCACCTTTACTCAATACCCTATACGGCTTGCGTGGGCTATAACCATTCATAAAAGCCAGGGCTTAACTTTCGAAAAGGCAATTATAGATGCCGGTGCATCTTTTGCTCCAGGGCAGGTGTATGTTTCGCTTAGCAGGCTTACCAGCCTGGAGGGTTTAATTTTATATAGCCGCATTTTACCACACACCATTAGTACCGACCAACGTGTTATTGAGTTTGTACAAAACGAAATAGGTGAAGACCATTTGCAACAAACACTGGAGATTGAGCAAAAAACTTTTGTAAGACAATCGCTTTTAAATTGTTTTGCATGGGAAAAACTGGTGGATGTTACCAGCAACCACTACGATGCATATGAGCATCGCCATATACCCAATAAAAATGTGAGCATTGAGTGGGGATTAAAACTGTTTAACGAAGTAAATGCCCAGCACGAAGTTGCAGTAAAATTCAGAAAATCGTTGGAGCAGCTTTTTATTAATTGCGAAGCGGATGGCTACACCCAATTGAATACAAGAGTGCAAGCCGCTTGTCAATATTTTTTAAAAGAAATTGATGAAAAATTACTGGAACCAATAACCATTCACACCACCAATATTAAAGTGAGTGGCAAAGTAAAAAAATATGTAAAGGAACTGCAGGCTTTAAAAGCAGCATTTGAGCGTAAAAAATTACAGGTTCAACAAGCACTTCAATTGTCGGAGGCTTTGCATAAATCGTCGGGCATTAACCAATTACTAAACCTGGTGGCCGAGCAAAATAAACCTCTCGAAAAAACAGAATCTATTACGGAAACCAAACTATCCAAAAATGGCAAAGCAATTAAGGGTGATAGCCACAGGCTTACTTTACAATTGTTTAAGCAAGGTAAATCTGCTGCCGATATTGCAACAGAACGTAATCTTGCACAAAGTACTATTGAAGGCCATTTAGCTGGTTTTGTATCTACAGGCGATGTAGATATACTGGATTTGGTTGAAGCAGCTAAACTGGAAAAAATTATTGCAGCCGTAAAACAATTGGAAGCTTCCACTGAGGCAGAAACTTCACCCATAACTTTTTCAGTAATAAAAGAAAAACTAGATCCTGATATCACCTATTCGGAAATAAGGGCATCACTCAATTATATTGAATGGGAGAAAACAAGTAAAGTTATCACGGGTAATAAATAGTGTTCAATAGAATTAAGAAAAATATTCTAAAGATTTATTGGTGTACTATGATTGCTGCTAAAAGCAAAGCTGTACAAGTGAGTGAACCGCCAAGGTCGGTCTACTAATGCTCACAAATATTTAAGCCAGTAAAAGCATTTCGTTAAAGTGGGAACGGTTAATGGGTTTCACAAAAAAATCTTCTACTCCAAAATTTTCCTTCGACCGCCTGATATCGGCCTGATCGGACGAAGAACTAACCATGTATATTTTGATATGCTTACTTAATGCATTTTTCAACAGAACAAACTCCTGCAAAAATTGCCATCCATCCATTATCGGCATGTTAATATCCAGCAGAATTATATCGGGTAATTGATCAGGATGTTTTACGTGTTGTAAAATAAAATTGAGCACCTGCTCACCATTGGTGAACGACGAAATTTTTACATCATTATTCAGGAACTCCAGGGTTTTCTTTGTTGTAAACTGGTAGATTTGGTCGTCGTCCACCAGGCAAATGTTAAGATGGGGATTTTTCATGGTTATTGGTTTAAGCTTTTCAGGATTTGAATTTAACTGTCATTTAATTTACAACTATCCTGCCAAAAAAATGTTATAACGAATTATTTGCTAATAGTTTATGTTTAATAAAGTACCACTTACCATGGAGCAGGCTATGCAAAAATTAAAGCATTATTGTGCTTACCAGGAGCGTTGTCATAAAGAGGTAAAAGAAAAGTTGTACAGTTTTGGTTTACGAAAAAGCGAAGTGGAAGAATTGATAAGCCTTTTAATTGAGGAGGATTACCTGAATGAAGAACGGTTTGCTACCCAATATGCCGGCGGCAAATTTAGAATGAATAATTGGGGGCGGATTAAAATTACCCATGCCTTGCAGCAAAAATTTGTTAGTTCGTATTGCATAAAACTGGGGTTGAAAGCAATTAAGGAAGATGATTACGAAGCAATGTTGCTAAAACTGGCCACTACCAAATGGTTATTGCTTAAGGGTGAACAATATTTAAGCAGACAGGCAAAATTGTATGCCTACCTGCAGCAAAAAGGATATGAAGGCGATTTAATAAGTAAGGTTATTGGTAAACTTAAAAGTGATTCAGAAAATGCTACCATAAACACTGACTAATAATTTTATTTGGTGAAGGAGATGCTGATTTACATCAGCATGACGTTGCAGCGGAAACACTGACTAATAATTATTTTATTAAGTGCAGGGGATGCTGATTTATATCAGCATGACGATCGTAAAAACTGACTAATAATTTTATTTATTGCAGGAGATGCTGATTTACATCAGCATGACGTTGCAGCGGGAAACACTGACTAATAATAATTTTATTAGGTGCAGGGGATGCTGATTTACATCAGCATGACGATCGTAAAAACTGACTAATAATTTTATTTATTGCAGGGGATGCTGATTTACATCAGCATGACGTTGCACAGGAACAATGATTAATAATTATATTACTAAATACAGGGGATGCTGATTTACATCAGCATGACTTAGCTGTTATCTCGTCTGCCGTACCACCTTATAAATATATGAATGGGTTATAAGTCACCTAGTTGTGGCCTTATAACAATGTCTTCTACCACGGCCATTGGCGATAAGCGGGTGGCTGCATACACCATTTCGGCAATGTCGTTTGCCTCCATAATTCTTTGCGGATCTACGCCACTACCCTCCCAACTGGGCGTCATAGTAGCGCCAGGCGAGACAGACGTAACTTTTATTCCGTGCGGCTTCATTTCTTCTCTTAGGTTTTTACTAAAACCCAAAAGTGCAAACTTGCTAATACTGTAAGCGCCGCCATTTGCATAAGCATGATGCGAGGCGATGGAACACATATTAAAAATATGCCCTTGTTTTGCTTTCATCATGGCAGGTAATAAGGCGCGGGTTAAGTGGTAGGCACTGTATAAATTAACTTCCATGGTTTTTTCAAGCGACCCTTCTTCTTCGTTATAAACGCTGCCGGGATAAAACTGCCCGGCATTGTTAACCAGTATTCCTGGTTCATAGCCATTATCCAATATCCACCGGGCAAATGCTTTAACCTGCACGGTGTCAGCCATATCAACTGCTTTTGCTTTAACGGTGCAGCCGGTAAACCTGGTTTGCAACTCATCCATCATTTTATATAAATCAACCTCGTTACGGGCACAGGCAATAATGGTATTACCTGCGGCAGCAAATTTTTCTGCAATCGCTCTTCCTAAACCTTTTGTTGCGCCTGTAATAATTACGTTCATACTATTATTGTTAAATGGATGATTTTAGAAATGGTGGCTTTTACCTTTGTTTGCCGAAGGTAACCTGCTCACTTAATTTGAACAAAATGCTTTGGAAAACAGTTTAAAGTTTATTATGCAGTACAAACATTTATTTTTCGACCTCGATCATACATTATGGGATTTTGAAACCAATTCAAAAGAAACCCTGCACGAATTATTTTTACAGCACAATTTGCACAACAGCGTTACAAACGATTTTGAATTGTTTTTTACTAAATATTCGTTTCACAATAAAAAGCTTTGGGATCGGTATCACCATGGTTTTATAACCCAGCAGGAGCTTAAGTGGAAACGCATGTGGCATGCTTTGCTGGAGTTTAAAATTGGCGACGAAAAATTATCGCGAAAACTCAGCGGCGAGTACCTTGAAATCCTTCCTTTTAAAAAAGCATTGTTTCCTCATACCATTCAGATCCTTGACTTTCTAACCAAAAAAGGATATACCCTTCACCTTATAACCAATGGTTTCGACAGCATCCAGATGAGTAAACTTAAAAATGCCGGAATTGAACATTATTTCTTTTCGGTTATTACGTCGGAATCGGCATCCTGCCTAAAACCTCAAAAGGAAATTTTTGATTTTGCCATTAACCGTGCCGGGTGCTGTTATACTGAAAGCCTGATGCTGGGCGATAACCTTTATGCAGACATACAAGGCGCAATGAATGCCGGCATGGATACCGTTTTTGTAAACCATATTAAGGAAGAAACCGAGATTAAACCCACCTATATTATTCACCATTTAAAAGAGCTTGAAGATATTTTATAAGATAGCTTTTGGGTACCAGCAGTCGTTTCTCGTAGCACCATCGTTGTACCGATGGCTATCGTATAGGCTTCAACTTGAGGTCTTCTTTTTGTGGAACGAACAGTAGGAATTCTATTCAGCATCGTTGTGTCACTCCCTTGTACCGCATATTTTATGGCAGCTTTTTCCACATTATTTCCCGTAGATCAATTTATATCTATTCTTATAACCTGTTGACAGAATTATTAATAATTGTTGTTTTCAAGGCTCGTAGAGCCGATCTTTTGGTAGAAGATATCTGAAAATTTAATTTTTTACCAAAAGCTCGCCCGATAAGGGCTAAGAAAAATTAATTCCGCCAACAGGTTATTC
>JBBSJX010000181.1:0-7777 GCA_038256825.1 Chitinophagales bacterium | reverse complement strand
GTATACATTTATAGGCTTAGTTGTTGCAATCGAGTCAGTACATCCAAGAATATCTGTAACAAGTACATAGGGATTTTGTACCCCGGTACTATTATAATATTGAGCATAAGCGTATATAGTGCTTACCGCTGGTGTTGAACCAGCACCTAAAGGATACCATGTATAATTTTTAATATTTGCAAAAGTGACGTTGGTTACCGTATAAGTCATACGGGCATTTCGGCATGCCACTGAATCTGTACTGATTAACCTGGGACTTTCATCAACAATTCTTATTGTTTTGGTAGCTATGTGCTCGCAGGTTCCATTAGTAACTTTTAATACAACTTTAAACGAACCGGCAGTAGCATATTTATGTGTTGGAAATTGATCAGTAGAAGTAGTGCCATCACCAAAATTCCATAACCAGGTACTGGCGCCTATTGATTTATCAATAAAATTTCTCGTCAACGGATCACTACATAAAAAGGCTGTATCAAACTTTGCTATCGGAGGATTTACGTGAATATATTTTAATTTGATTAAGGTATCACTACATCCGTAATTACTGGTAACCAGGGTTACTTTAAACATGCCGGTATCAGCATATTGGTGCAAGGGGTTTTGCAAAGCTGAGGTTCCTCCATCGCCAAATTGCCAGAACCATTCATCAATAGGAGTAGAAGAGCCAGCGATTGAAAGGTCATTGAAATTAACTTTCACATCCGGACAAACATCTAAAGGAGAAGCACTAAATTCAGTATGAGGTTGGGTACCCACTTTAACTGCATCTATCATTACCAGCGAATCTTTACAACCGGATGCAGTTGAAACAGTTAATCTTACGGTATATGAACCCACTACGGTATAAGTATGTGAAGGATTTGCTTCAGTTGAAGTACTGCCATCTCCAAACGGCCACTCATAACTTATTATAGGCTCTGTTGAAACAATTACCGGTTTAGGATTTAATACATAAGGAATACAACCGCGCAGCGGGAGATTAGATATAGAAGAAATTTTTGGTGCAATTACTTTTACCAATTCAGTTTTAGTAAGTGAATCCTTACAACCATTCCTGTTGGTTACAACCAGGGTAACACCATAACTACCATACTTTGTATAGGTATGGGTTGGACTCTCTTTAGTTGAAGTTGACCCATCACCAAAATTCCATAAATAAGATACCCCGTTGGTGCTTGTGTTGGTAAAAGTAACTGTATGAGGAATTTTACAACCCGACAGATTACCAGCATCAAATTTTACCTCTGGCCCACCAACAGCTACAACACTTTTTGTTATAGAGTCGGTACAAGTACCAAAATTGCTAACCAGCTTTACATCGTACTTACCTGGTTGACTAAATGTTTTAATAGCATTTAAGGATCCATTTGAATAACTGCCATCACTAAAACTCCAATCGGCCGATACAGGAGTAGGCGTTGAGGTATTGATTAAATTAAAAGGCTTGTTTATGCAAACAGTATCGGGACTATTAAAATTCACTTTTACAAAACTTATACGAATAGCGTCAGTCTTTATTAAAGTATCGGTACAACCAGAACTGTTGGTTGAAATTAATTTTACAGAATATAAACCAACTTTAGAATAATTTATTAATGGGTCTTGAGCAGTTGAAGTGGTGCCGTTACCAAAATCCCATTTATAAGTAATAGTTCCGGTACCTTCTGTTCTGTTGGTAAAATTTACAGGGGTGGGCGATTGGCAACCTGCCGAAAAGTCGAATGTAAAATTTGATTTTACCCCCGTAGATAATTTAATATAAGCAGGGCGGGTAAATACTTTTACGCAACCATTGGTATTAACTACCCTTAGGGTTACTGTAAAAGCACCGGCATTTACATAAGTGTGCTGGGGGTTTTGCAGGTTGGATAAATTACCATCGCCAAAATCCCACTGCCAACTGGCAATGGTACCCGAACCGGCAATACTGCTATCGGTAAAAGCCACTTTTAACGGAAAGCATCCCGTGGTATCCGAAGCTTTAAAGTTTACTACAGGCAATGCATTTACCACTATGTAGTTGGTACGTGCAACAGAATCTTCTCCGTTTGTATTTTTAACAACGAGCTTAATTGTATAACTACCTGGGTTAAAATAAGTAGCTATCGGACTTTGCAGGTACGAGATGGTACCATTACCTAAATCCCACTTCCATTCTGTAGCACCACCAGTACTTTTATCTTCAAAATTTACTACCATTGGAGGACATCCCACCTTGGGATCCGCAACAAAATCCGCCTTCAACTGGGCTGAAGCGGACACAGAAATTGTGATAAGTGCTAACAACTGAATACAATTCAGCCACACCCTTTTAAAGGTTTTCATAGAAAAATACTGGAATGGTTATCAATTTGGATATAGGATCGCCTCGGTTCAATTACACAATCTATATAAACCCATTTTTTGAGTTTTTATTTTACAACCATCCCATTTTTTTCAATATATGACTGATTATTATTAGTTTTTAAACCAATAAAGCATTGTGGTTTATTGGTTTAAACCAATGGATTAAGGAGAAAAAAAGAAAAAACCGATCAACTAAAATATCATAAGTACAAGTGAGCGAACCACCAAAAGTCGGTCACGCTGCTACAGCCGTTGCCAATAATTATTTAAGAAGTGGACAAAAAAATACCCTGCAATATTTATAAAATAATAAAATTGCAGGGTTTTAGGGACGTTAAAAAATCAGTTTATCGCGTAAATAATTTATAAAAATGGTACTGTTAAGCCCCTGTCCGGTAACCATTTTACACAGGGTTTCGCTATCGTATAATTTGCCGTGTACGTGTATATTTTTTCTTAGCCACCTAAGTAATACTTCAGTACTGCCGGTGTATTCGATTGTTTCAATTAAACCCGGCTCATCCAATTGTGCCTGTTGCCAAAGCTGTGCGGCATAAAAACTGCCCAGGCTGTAGGTGGCAAAATATCCAAAACTTCCATGGCTCCAATGCACATCCTGCAGGCAGCCATTTTTATCGTCGGGCACGGTTACGCCTATTAAATTTTTATATTGCTCATTCCAATAGGCGGGAATATCTTTTACCGAAAGCTCCCCTCCTATTAATAATTTTTCAAGTTCGTACCTTATCATCACATGAAAATGATAGGTAAGTTCATCCGCCTCAGTTCTAATTAAAGAGGGCTGCACTTTATTAATAGCACGCACAAATTGCTGAACATTCACGTGGTTAAACTTACCCGGAAAAAACTTTTGCAATGGTTTAAAATGGTATTTCCAAAAAGGCAGCCCCCTGCCCACACAATTTTCCCACAGGCGGCTTTGCGATTCATGTATTCCCAGCGAGGCATATTCGCCCACCGGTAAACCATATTCGCTTGCAGGCAAACCTTGCTCGTACAATGCATGCCCCACTTCGTGAATGGTGCTCCACGTCATGTTGGCAAAATCATTTTCATCAATCCGCGTGGTAATTCTTACATCGGCACTGCTAAAATTGGTGGTAAATGGATGCTCCGAAATATCCTGGCGGCCGGCTTCAAAATCAAATCCCAAAACTTTTGCTATGTGCTGGCCATATTGCCATTGTTGTTGACGTGGAAAATGTTGGTTTAAAAATCCGGCATCTACGGCAGGTTGCTCCTCAACTTGGTGCAAAAGTTGGCGAAGGGGAACCTTTATATTTTCAAAAACCTGGTCGATGTACGAAACGGTAGCACCGCGTTCATAATCGTTTAGCAGCGCATTATAAGGGTGCACCTCGTACCCAATTATGTCGGCTTCCTGCTTTTTTAGTTCTACAATTTTTGATAAGGGACCTTCAAATACTTTAAAATTGTTTTGTTTACGGGCATTAATCCAGGCGTGGTAGGCAGTTGAAATGGCTTCGCTCATTTGGCGTACAAATGCCGCCGAAAACTTTTTTATTTTACTATAATCTTCCAGCGAAAGCTCAATATTTTTTTGTTCCCGGGGGTTTAATACTTTTCGGTTACTTAGTTCGGTTAAAATATCGCCCAACTTATTGTTGGTAAAAAGGTTGTGTGCAACCTCGCTTAAGGTGGCTAATTGCCGGCTCCTGGCCTCAATTCCCTTTGGTGGCAAATAAGTCTCCTGGTCCCATTGCAAAACGGCGTTTGCATATTTTACGTCGGCAACCTGGCGTAAAGCATTGCTATATTCAGTATAAAGTTCGGCGGTTGATAGGGCTGAAGTCATTAAATAAAGTTATGATGGCAGTTTTTACAACTATGAAAAAAAATTTTTGGGGTACCAGCAGTGGTGGTACTATTAGGCTCCGGTTGCGTCGCACTCTTGTACTTTAATTAATCCTATGCAGCCAAAATACTTGGTATAAATAAAATTTTTTCAAGCATACACCACTAAGTAGTTGAAAACCAAAACCAGCAAACCCAATAAATTAAATTATTAAGACTTTTTTCTTTAAAAACTTTCAACCACTTATATTTGCAGCCCGAAATGGCGAGGTAGCTCAGCTGGTTAGAGCATCGGATTCATAACCCGAAGGTCGGCAGTTCAAGTCTGCTTCTCGCTACAATTAAAGCCCTGTAATTATTTGCAGGGTTTTTTTATGTGCTATATTCTGCAAACTATTCAAATTTATTATATCCAATTTTTGTTGCTGCCATAAGCACTACAGTACAAGTAGTGACACAACCGGGGCCACATTTATATACAAATGCCGGCTTCCCCCGATATAAAATGAATAATTTTTAGGCATAAAAAAATGCATGTATTATGAAGTACCTATTTTATTTGGGGTTTAAACAGCCAAATGTTAAGTAAGTTTGAATTGATTTTACGGCACCTGAATAAAATTTTGCTATGTACCATCGTATACTGCGGCTATTAAATATAAAGCTTCATGAAGGGCCACTGGTACGTAAGCTTTTTACTGTTCAGTTTTTTTTGGGAATTGCCACTGCGTTTTTGTTTACCAGCACCCTATCAATGGTGCTTAAAACATATGAAACCGATAAACTGCCGGTAATGTATATGATATCGGCTATGTTTCTATTTGTATTTAACCGCATTTATGCTCATTATGATGAACGCTTAAACTCCCCCCGGTTGCTTGAGTTGGTCATTCTTTTTTCGGCTGCATCCATTTTGGTATTATGGTTTTTGTTAACCTTTTTCAATTTTCATTACTTATTATTAATAATTGCAGCGTGGTACATTGTGCTTTATATGCTGGTGGGTTATGGCTTTTGGGGCATGGCTTCCATGATGTTTAATGTGCGGGAAAGCAAACGGGTTTTTTCGATTGTAGGGGCCGGCGATATACCGGCAAAAATTTTGGGCTACTCCGGTGTTTCGGTTGCAGCACATTTTATGAAGCCTTATAATTTGTTATGGGTTTCAATCGTATCGCTGGTGATTGCATTTTTTTTAATGAAACGCTACCAGAAACAAGGGTTTATTGTTGCTGCTGACCCAAACGAACCGCACGAGCATTCGCATGCCCACCACCAGGCATCGCTAACCAACCTGTGGATAAGGCGCTTTTTTAATAACAGGCTGGTTATGTGTATCGCCTTGTTTTCGCTGGTATCGTACATTGTTTTTGCGTTTATTGATTTTGCGTTTTTAGCAGGTATAAAAAAGAAATATGATGGCGATAAAATACTTACTGTTATAGCCATATTTATGGCAGCCGGAAGGTTAATTGCCATTCCATTTAAATTAATTTTTAGTAGCAGGATGATTGCCAAAACGGGAATGTCGAACGCGCTTTTAGTAACCCCCGTAATATTGTTAATTATAAATGCCTTCCTGCTAATATCGGGTATCAGCTTTCCGATGAACGTACTAATATTTGGATTGATGGTTTTACTTGCCGAAGTTTTACGATCAACCATACAGGAACCGGTGTTCTTTATTTTGTTTCAGCCATTAAAACCGCACGACAGGTTAAGGGGCCATTTGGTTGCCAAAGGTTATACTATGCCTTTTGCCCTTTTGGGGGTAGGTTCTTTTTTATACATCTATATGCAAAACTTTGAGGATGTGCCAATAAATTATGTAGCTGAAATATTATTTATTTTTCTTTTTGCCTGGATTGCCTCAGTATACTTTATTAAAAAGCAGTACTTGCAAACCCTTATTACCAGTTTAAAAAAAGGATATTTTACCGGTGCCGAATTGTTTTTAAACGACCAGGCAGTAATACAATTGCTCATAAATAAAACACAGAGCGAAAATCCCATTGAGGTGGTGCATGCTCTTAACTTATTGGAAAGGTCGGGTTATAAAAATATTTATACACTGTTGATTAAAAATTTACATGACCCTAATAGCAAAATAAGAGAGTTTGTTTTACTACGAATTATTGCCAATAATATGACGAGTGCTTTACCTATTATTAAAGAAAAGCTATTAACAGAAAAAGATGAAAATGTTCGTATACAACTGGTAAAAGCATATTACTTTTTGGAGAAGGTTCCTGAAAATGGTGAAATAACCAACCTACATGCCCTTAAGAAGAACGATAAAAGTCCTGCTTTGATTGGGTTATTGCATAAAGATGATGACGAAACGGAAAAGGTAGTAATGGAAGAATTGAACAGGATGGTAATAAACAACCAGGAAAATAAACTGATGGTTCTTGAGATTATTATGGAGTCGCCTTATAGCAATTTTTCTAATATTTTAAAAATATTATTACTTGATAAACATGCAAGGGTTTATAAAAAAGCAATTGAAGCCGTAGGAATGGTAAAGGATTTCAGCCTGTTAAATGAAATGATTGAAGTTGCCGCAAAACATAAAGCCTTTCACGCATTGCAACGTTCTGTTTTACATTATGGTGATGATGTTTTTTCGAAGGATAATTTAAAAACAGCAAATCTGCCCACACCTTTGGTTTTATACTTAATTAAAGCTGCAGGCAAAATGAAAGGAGATCATTCCACGGCTTTTTTGTTCAGGGCTTTTACCAACCACCCTAAATATTCCGGTTTTGTTATTGAAGCGGTTTGGGCGAAGAAAAGTAAAAATAGTGCGGAGCAATTAAAGCTTATTGAGCAATGGGTTCAAAATAAAATTGAGCAAAGCAGGTTAAAAATTTCCTATTACAATTGCCTTGAACATAATACAAACCTTGAATTGTTGCAGCATGCCATTAAGCAGGAAATAAAGCACGACCTCATGGTTTTATTAAAAGGTTTTGCCTTGCTATACGACCGACAAAAAGTTGACAGGGTAATTGAGCTATTATGGCTTGATAACAAATCGAGAATTTATAATGCAATTGAAGTGCTGGAACTGGTTGTTCCGGGAAAATATTTTGCACCCTTAAACAACCTTGTTGAATTATTGAACGATATTGGCAAAAACGAAGTGATTGTTTATGCCAACAATTTTACAACACCTGAAGCCATTATTGAAGACATTGTAACCGATGATAAAACTAACTTCAATGAATGGACAAGGTCCGTAGCATGCTATATGTTGCCTAAACTAACAACAAATAAATTGTCGTTAGCCGCATTAAAAGGTAATTTTCCTAAGGAGGATCATTTATTTAACGAGACAAGGCATTATGTTTTATCCATGTTAAAATAACAACCATGTTATTGATAGAAAAGGTATTGATTTTACGGTTGTCGGAAATATTTCAAAATACACCGGAAGGCGAATTGGTTGAAATAGCCGCTATACTTGAAGAAGTTTATATTGATCCGAAAACCGTTTTGTTTAGCAAAGGTGATTTGGGTAACTGCATGTATTTTATTTTTAAGGGAAGTATACGCATACACGATGGGGAACATACATTGGCAACCTTAG
>JBBSJX010000180.1:0-7805 GCA_038256825.1 Chitinophagales bacterium | reverse complement strand
TCAATATTATAATAGTACCGGGGTACAAAATCCCTATGTTATTGTTACAGATATTCTTGGATGTACCGACTCGATTGGAACAGCTAAGCCTATAAATGTATACGGCCCAACGGTTGGTTTCTCTACACCTTTAACAACCACTTGTTTTATGAATGAAATCACTTTTAAGGATACTTCAAAAACAGACGGCATTCACCCAATTACTAAATGGATATGGAATTATGGCGACGGTATAGTAAATTCTTATACATCAATGCCCTTTTCGCATCAATACGATTCGGCAGGAGTGTTTGGTGTAAGATTAACCGTGGTTGACAGTTATGGTTGCAGAGACAGTGTTTTTAAACCGTCTTTAATCACTGTTGGAAAGCCTGTAGCAAAGTTTACCTTGTCCGATACATTGGTTTGTCCTAAAATACCCGTGGTATTCAGAAACCTGTCAACGGGTACAAATATTACCTACAATTGGAATTTTGGTGATGGAACTTCGGCCACTACTGCAAACCCAACCCATACGTATCCTTCTGAAGGTTTATATAAAATCAGGTTAATCGTAAACGATAAATATGGTTGCAGCGTTTCAGTAGATTCTTTTGTTCACGTAGTACAAACAACCGCAGCATTTTTAATGAGCGATAGCTTTAGCAGTTGCCCGCCACTACAGGTCGATTTTACTAACCGCTCAAAAGGTTACGTAATTATGACCTATGATTTTGGTGACGGTGGAATTTCAACCCTAGATAAACCGTCACATATTTATACCTACCCGGGAACCTATTATGTAAAAATGATTGTGAAAAATAATGGCGGTTGTACAGATACTCTGGTTAAAAAAATAGTTATCCAAGGCCCAACAGGTACCTTTTCCTACAATCCATTGGTAGTTTGTAATCCAGGAAAAGTTGATTTTGCAGCAGTTACAAAAAATGCAATTAATTATGTGTGGGATTATAATGATGGTACCACCATTATTTCAGATGAAACTTCAACTTCACATATTTACAGGCAGGCAGGTATTTATATCCCTAAAATCATTCTCCAGGATACTTCAGGATGTAAAGTACCGATTACGGGCAAGGATACTATTAAGGTGAATTTTATAAAAACCAGTATTATTGCTGCCAATAAAGTTATATGCGATAGTGGATTTGTAGTCTTTAAAGATTCTACTTTCAGCAATGATGTAATAAAAAGCTTTGCCTGGGATTTTGGTGATGGTAAAACATCTACCCAACGCAACCCTACCCACCATTTTACTGATACAGGCTGGCATACTATAAGAATGACTGCCAAAACCGAAACGGGGTGTATAGACAATGCAATTTTGAAAAATTTTGTAAAAGTTGTTAATAGCCCATCCATTAAAATTGTGGGTGATACCGCATCCTGTTTGCCTGCTGCGTTAACCTTTAAAGGCGAATTAAAGCGCAGCGACACATCATCACTATCCTGGTACTGGACCTTAGGAAACGGTGCGGTTTCAAATGTGCAAAATCCACCCGTACAGGTTTATCCAATTGCTGGCAAATTCCCGGTTAAGGTAGTTGTAACCAACTATGATGGTTGCATGGATAGCGCCACCCGTTATGCTGAAATTCATCCGATACCGGTTGTTAGTGCAGGAAAAGATAGTGTAATATGCAAGGCTAATTCAATTACACTAAATGCAACAGGCGCTTCAGTTTATAATTGGGTTGCTGATCCTACACTAAGTTGTTATAATTGTGCAACCCCTGTTGCAACCCCGGGCACAAAAACAACTTATGTAGTAAAAGGTACTTCCACTTTTGGTTGCCAGAATTTTGATACGGTTACCATTAATGTTGTACAGCCTTTTAAAATGACTGTAAACCCGGGAGATACTTTATGTGTAGGCGAATCTTATACAATGGGAGCATCAGGAGCTGATAAATATGAATGGTCGCCAGCATTATGGATAAGCAATCCAAATAATGCAAACCCTGTTACCCGCCCCGATTCATCATTAACCTACCAGGTAGTTGGTTTTAGTGAAAACAAATGCTTTTCCGATACCGGCAATGTTCGTATCAAGGTTTATCCAATCCCCCAGGTTGAGATTCTTGGAAACAATATCATAACTGTAAATGTTGGATCATCGGTTCAATTGGAAACCAAGAGTTCGCCGGATGTTACACAATGGAGGTGGTTGCCTGCACAATGGTTAAGTTGTCGCGATTGCCCCAATCCAAAACTATCACCCAAAGAATCCAGGACTTATTCGGTGGTTGCCATAAACGATGGTAGTTGTGTGGCTCGCGACGAAGTAACAATAAACTTAGTGTGTAATAACTCCAATGTGTTCATACCAAATACCTTTTCTCCCAATAATGATGGTAGCAACGATCGGTTTTATCCAAGGGGAACAGGGGTGTTTAATGTAAAGTCGTTAAAAATATTTAACCGTTGGGGCCAGATCGTTTTCCAGAACAATAGTTTCTCACCCAACGATGCTACTGCAGGTTGGGATGGCAAATTAAAAGGCCTGGATCTGTCACCGGATGTTTATGTTTATATTATGGATGTGGTTTGCGAAAACAGCGCCATTTACCCTATAAAAGGAAACATCACCCTAATGCGATAATTTTCTTCAACAAAATTTAAAAAGGGCCTTTGCTATAGCAAGGGCTTTTTTCGTATTTTGATTTTTATAAAAAATATTATAAGGGTATAGTTAGCAAGCAATTAAACTTTAATCAGCATTGTTGTGTCACTCACTTTTACTGTTAGTTCATTTATCATCAGCTTAAAACCAATATCTTTATTTAAGAAAATTAGTTAATATAAGCAGTACAGGATATTTAAAGCCTATTGCATTTATTACAATTTAAAATCCAAATTCTAAGATATACCCTATATCAACTAATTAATGCTACCTTAATTCGATAAGTCATTCATAAATGTTCGAAACTTTTAGGTTGGATATTAAGGGGTGCATGACGAAAAAGAATATTCTCAGCACATCCTTTCGCATACTATTGCTAATTTTTAGCTTCGCCTTTATTTCAAAAGGTGCAGTAGCGCAACTAAACTCCGATTTTAAGGTTGATACCGTATCCGGATGTGCCCCCGCTGTAATCCGTTTTCATGATCTTACTACAGGCAATCCAACTTCCTGGTTTTGGGATTTAGGCAATGGCATTACCTCAACCCAGCAAAATCCAAATACACTTTACTTTGAGGCGGGTAAATACACAATAAAACTTATTGTAAAAAAAGGTAACATTACGGATACCATTGTCAGAGAAGACTATATCACCATATACAGTCCACCCGTTGTAAATTTTTCATTTTCTGACTCAACTGGCTGTCTTCCCTTAACGGTTAATTTTACCGACATGTCTGACCCTGTTTCAGGATCTATTGTGAGTAGGGAATGGGATTTTGGTGATGGAACTTTTTCCAATCTCAACTATATATCTCATGATTACAATGTTGCCGGAAACTTTACGGTAGCCCTGCAGGTTAAAAACTCATTTGGTTGTACTTCAATAAAAAGTGTTCAATCCTTAATAAAAGTTGAAGAAACGATTTATGCAGATTTTGGCATTGTAGGAAGTTCTAATTGTAAACTACCATCATTAATACAGTTTAAAGATTCTTCAATAGGTAAAAATATTTCAAGTTATGAATGGAATTTTGGTGATGGCTCAACTTCAAACTTAAAAACCCCCACGCATTCATACCTCACCAAAGGTTCGTATGATGTTAGTCTTGCTGTTACCAATTCGTTTGGATGCAGAGATACCATCATTAAACCTGGGTTTATTAATTTAAACGAATTAAAAGCTTTATTTACCGGCCCTGATAGTGTTTGCCAGAATACAGCGGTTGCTTTTAAAAATTTATCTGACCCGGTTGCAGCAAAAGCTTTATGGAGTTTTGGCGATGGCACTAAATCCTCTTTATTAAATCCTTCTAAATCGTTCTTAAAAACAGGAACGTTTTCAGTAAAATTAATTACCGAATACCAGGGATGCCTCGATTCAGTTTCAAGGTTAATAGAGGTAATTCCTACGCCATCATCAAAATTTATTTCTAATTCTATTTTAAGCAGGTGTATTATCCCTTTAAATGTAAAGTTTGAAAATGAAACTACCGGCAATTATAAATATTTATGGAATTTTGGTGACAATCAAACTGATTCAATTTCAAATCCAACCCATACATATAATCAGGCAGGCTTATTTAATGTATCATTAGCCGTAACAGATAATAATGGATGCACTAGCAAGACGGTACTCAATAATTATGTATATATTGGCCCGCCCACAATAAGAAATTTAATAGGAGCTCCCTTTCAGGGTTGTGCACCTTACACTGCCGAATTATCGGCTAACATAAATGCGCCGGAACAAATCACAGGTTACCTATGGGACTTTGGTGATGGAACCACATCAACTCTGGCCACACCTAATCATACTTATAACGACACCGGCGCCTATGAAATAACGCTGAAAATAACTACAGTAAATGGTTGCCAGGTTTCCTTTTCTTTACCTCGGGCTATTGTTTTAAGTACACGCCCTGCCGCTGCTTTTAACGCACGGCCCAACCAGGCCTGCGCATTTGAGAATGTCAATTTTTTTGATAGTTCTATTGGAACAATTACCAACTGGAAATGGGATTTTGGTGATGGACAAACTTCCTTTGATCAGTTTCCAAATCATAGTTATACCGATACTGGTTATTTTCCCGTCACTTTAATAGTAGGTAATAATTCATGTTCCGATACATTAATTATTGAAAATTATATTTTTATAAAACCCCCGGTAGCCAAATTTATTTCTACTACTGAATGTTCCTCTTCCGATGCGGTAAAGTTTACCGATAAATCTATTGGTCCGGAGCAATGGATCTGGAATTTTGGAGATGGCCAAATGGATACCACTAGAAACCCAATTCATAAATATGCCCAGTCGGGTAATTATTCAGTTACATTGGAGGTTATTAATGACCAGTGTAAGGATAAATCAACCCAGCAATTGACCGTTGTTAAATTAGATCCCCGGTTAACAGTATCAGATACATCCCTTTGCAAGCATATGCCAACAAAATTTGTTGTGTCCAATATTGATGCTTCCTTAGTAACATCCTACAATTGGTCGTTTGGCGATGGAAAGTACGCGGTTACCAATACCCCTTTTATAACCTATACTTATACTACTTCAGGTAAATTTTATCCTGTATTATCTATTACCAATTTAAAAGGGTGCATCGATACAGTTGTTAAACCAATTGTGGTAAACGTTAACGGCCCAACAGCTAATTTTTTATTGCCAAAATCAATTTGTGCAAATAGCCCGGTAATCTTCAAGGATTTGTCAACCACTTCCATTCAGTTTCCAATTACAAAATGGGAATGGGATTTTGGTGATGTAAAAACAGATACGATTAGCTCACCCGTATTTACACATACGTATAATACAAAGGGTGTTTATAATGTAAAATTGTCCATATACGATACTCTTGGTTGTAGCGATACTTTATTAAAACCCGCGGCCATACTTGTTACAAGTCCTTCGGCTTCTTTTACCTTGGCCGACTCGTTAAATTGTGTTGGAACCAATATTAAGTTAACAAATAATTCAAGCGGCATACGGCTTAAATATCAATGGGATTTAGGCGATGGTGCAATTTCAACAAGCAGAAATTTAATTTATTCTTACAAACAAGAAGGAAACTTTAATGTAAAATTATTGGTGACAGATTCAATAGGATGCACAGATTCCCTGGTAAAAATTAATGCTGTTAAAGTTGCCAATGTTGTTGCAGATATGGTTATTAGTGATAGTGCCGGTTCTTGTCCACCATTTATTATGAAATTGTGGAATAAATCCAAAAATTATTCTTCCATTCTCTGGGATTTTGGTGAAGGAAGTTTTTCGAAACTTGAAAATCCGTCACATTTTTTTATACAACCAGGACAATATAAAATTAAACTGATTGCAAATGGTTATGGTAGTTGTAAGGACTCTTCTGTTCGCATCATTAACGTAAAAGGACCTTCCGGTAAATTGTTTTATTCTGGCGACCTGTTGTGTTCTCCGGGTGTTACCCTGTTTAGGGCATCCTCAAAAAACCGGGCTTCTTTTATATATGATTTTGGTGATGGAAGCACTATATCTACTTATGATTCTATAGTTCAACACACCTATATAAATACCGGAAAATATAAACCTAAACTTTTATTATCAGATTTAGCGGGTTGCCAGGTGCCCATTATTGGACAAGATACTATTACCATAGCAAGGGTTGAGGCAAATATTAAAACCCTTTCAACTGTTTATTGTGACTCAACCTCTGTTCAATTTTTCGATTCAAGTTTCGTTTTTAACGATGATATAGCTAAACTAGTTTGGAGTTTTGGCGATGGAAAAAAAGATAGTTTAAATCAAAGCCCGATACATTTTTATGCGGCTCCCGGCAATTACAATGTTGCGCTAAAAGCAGTATCAAAAAACGGATGTATTGATACAACCAGCCTGGATGTACCTTTTAAAATTGTGCAAAGCCCTGAAATTAATATTTTGGGTAATAATGAAGTTTGTGTAAACGATGGAATACAGTTTAAGGGAAATTTTTTAGCGGCGGATACATCAATAATTAAATGGAAATGGAACTTTGGTGATGGCGATACTGCCCTTGTTCAAAATCCTTCTACCCAATATTTTTCACAAGCCGGAAATTATAAAATTTCCGCAATAGCAACCAACAGCAGTAATTGCACATCGGTCTATAATTTTCCTTTACAGGTAAATCCGCTGCCCACTGTATTTGCCGGTGTTGATACTACTATATGTATTGGCCAGGCCGTTAATTTACGTCCTGCAGGTGCGGCCACTTATCGTTGGAATGCTCATTCAACCTTAAGTTGTTCTAATTGCGTGAGCCCGCTTGCTAAGCCTTTAAATTTTACTTACTATGTAGTTGAAGGAACATCTCAATATGGATGCAAAAACAAGGATACCGTTACAATAAAAACCATATCACCGTTTAAATTAAATATATCTCCTAACGATACTTTATGCCTGGGCGAAACCATCAATTTATTTGCTGCCGGCAGCGATAAATTTTCCTGGACCCCCGGTACGGGTTTAAATAATCCTTTGCAACAAAATCCGGTTGCCAAACCATTAACTACAACTACTTACCAGGTGATTGCAACCGATAGCCAATATTGTTTCGCCGATACCGGTTTTGTAAGAATTACGGTATATCCAAACCCGGTATTCAATATTGTTGACGAAAATATAAACCTGTCTGTCGGACAATTTACTCCGGTTAAAACTACCAGTTCGCCCGACATAAACCATTGGCGCTGGTTGCCCTACCTGGGATTAAATTGCAACAATTGCCCGCAACCTATTGCCTCTCCAAAAATAACTACAACCTACAAAGCGCAGGCATGGAACGATGGTGGTTGTATTACAGAAGATGAAGTAACCATTACAGTAATTTGTAACAATACCAATATTTATATACCCAACACTTTTTCTCCCAATAACGACGGGATGAACGATGTATTTTATCCCCGTGGAAAAGGAATTGCATCAGTAAAATTGCTGACTATTTTTAACCGGTGGGGCGCCGTGGTTTACCAGCGAAACAACTTTAATATTAATGATGCCCAGGCCGGGTGGAACGGAACTTTTAATGGTGTAACACTTTCACCAGATGTGTATGTTTACAAAATGGATATTGTTTGCGAGAACAATGAAATTTTTTCCCTGAAAGGCAACATTACTCTTATAAAATAATTTTTATTCAAGCATTTTTTTTTGTTT
>JBBSJX010000179.1:0-7850 GCA_038256825.1 Chitinophagales bacterium | reverse complement strand
TACAATGGTATAAAATATGCCAATACCATTATTTCCAGGATTGATAATGCAACCTATGCCTCACCTGCAGAAAGAAATGCGATATTAGGTGCTGCCTATTTTCACAGGGCACTGAGGTATTATAAATTAACCAACCAGTTTGGCGATGTACCTGCAGTAATGCAGGAAATAACTGCCCCAAAACTTGATTTTTACTCAACAAAAAGAGAAGTTATTTTACAGAAAGTTAAACTGGATTTAGACTCTGCATTATTATGGTCATCAGATAATGTTAATAAAGGAGAAGTAACCAAAGGTGCTGTAGCGCATTTGCTTTGTAAAGTAAACCTTGCCCTGGGTAATTTTGACGATGCCATTGCAGCAGCTAATTCAGTAATAAATGGTGGGTTCTACAGTTTAATGAAAGCACCATTTGGAAATGCTCCTGCTCCATTTATTTTACAACCAGGTACTGCTGCCCAAATACAATTGCCACATAATGTAATCTGGGATTTGCATAGGCCCGAAAATAAATCCCTCGCCTCAAATAGGGAAGGACTATTTATGATCATTGATCGTTTTGGTGATGGCCAGTTTAATACAGGGATGACCATTATGCGCCAGGCTGTACCGTATTGGGGATCAAATACAAATATTATTACGCCTACAGGTAAAACAGGTACTAATGATAACGTGAGTACAGATTTTGTTCAATCCAATTTATATGGCAGGGGTATTGGTAGAACCCGTCCCAGCAATTATGGACAGTATGAAATTTGGGATGATCCCAATGATCTTCGTCATGTTAAAGGCAACTGGATGAATATGGAGGATATGTTGTATAACGATCGTGGATTAAAAACATCCAACGACCCTTATTACCTGCAAAACATCCAGTTAAAAAATTCGAATGGTGGATTGTTGTGTAAGGATACCATACGCAGTTATTTTGGATGGCCGCACTATAAATTATTTGTAGATGATAACGAAAACACCCCCAAGCAAGGTGGCCACAGCGACTGGTATATGTTCAGGTTAGCCGAAACTTATTTACTAAGGGCGGAAGCTTATTTCTGGAAAGGGGACCTTGCCAGCGCGGCTGCAGATATTAATCAGGTTAGAACCCGTGCAAATGCTGCCCCGATTAATGCCGCATCTGTAACAATGGCTACTATATTGGATGAAAGAGCCAGGGAGTTATTTTTTGAAGAAAACCGTAAAACAGAATTGACCAGGATTTCGTACCTGTTTGCCAAAACAGGCAAGCCATCCGAAACCGGTAAAGTGTATAATCTTGCATCTTTTTCTGAGAACAATTATTTTTATGATAGGGTAATTGCTAAAAATAATTTTTACAGGGACGGGGTATTAACTAACTATGGTACAAAATATACCATAAGCCCTTACCATGTTTTATGGCCGGTGCCCACACCCTCTGTTGAAGCAAATAGTAATGGACGTATTAACCAGAACAAAGGATACAATGGTTTTGGAAACAATGTAGCGCCGCTTGATAAAATACCTTAAATTAATTGCAGTAAACTTATTTCAAAAAAGAAACAGGTACTGTAAAATCAGTACCTGTTTTTTATAAATAGGATTTAAAAATTATAATGTAATGATGCATAACCAAAAAGAAAATAGCCGAAGAGATTTTTTGAAAACCACCGTTAAGGCAGGCGTGGGCGTAGTTGCGCTTGCCGGCTTTCCTACTATTGTTCCTGCCAGTGTGTTTGGTAAAAATGCGCCCAGCAACAAAATAAATATAGGCCAGATTGGTTGTGGAAGAATTGCACGTACCCACGACTTGCCTGAAACTTTTAAAAATGAAGCTGCCCGTGTAATGGCTATTGCCGACGTGGACCGCAGCAGGTTAATAAGTGGCAAAAAGTATATTGATGGTTATTACGCCAAAAAAACAGGCCAGTCTAATTACGTTGATGCAAAAATGTATGATGATTACAAAGAATTAATTGCCAATAAAGATATAGATGCCGTAATTATAAGCACTCCCGATCATTGGCATGCACAACCTGCAATAGAAGCGGCTATGGCCGGTAAACACATTTATTTGCAAAAGCCTACTTCGCTAACCATTGAAGAAGGTAGAACCATGAGTGATATTGTGCGCAAAAAGGGGGTGGTATTTCAATTGGGAAGCCAGCAGCGTTCAGTAGACCCATGGCCGCAGTTTAAAAAAGCATGCGAATTGGTGCGCAATGGCCGGATTGGAAAATTGCACACCGTTAAAATTGGCCTCCCCTCGGACCCGGCAGGTGGTGAAACCAAAGAGATGCCTATACCTGCAGATTTTAATTATGACATGTGGCTGGGCTCCACACCATATGCTTATTATACTTTAGATCGTGTTCATAATTCAGGTGATATTGAAAGCCGGGGTGGATGGTTGCGTTGCGAGCAGTTTGGAGCAGGTATGATTACAGGATGGGGCGTACATCATGTTGACATTGCACATTGGGGTATGAATACCGAATTAACCGGCCCGATTGAAATTGAAGCTACCGCTGAATTTCCTATCAAAGGATTATGGACTGTGCATGGAAACTATGATGCAAAACTTAAATATGCCACTGGTGTTGAAATGTTACTGAGTAGTAAAAATCCAAATGGTATTCGATTTGAAGGTAGTGACGGATGGATTTTTGTTACACGTGGAAGTGTGGGTGTTACCGCTACGGATCCAGGCAGCGGTGGCAACCAAAAGGCTTTTGCAGCAAGTGACCCTAAAATATTAAATTCAGTAATTGGGCCTAACGAGGTGCATTTATATTCAAGCCCCGAGCAACATCAAAACTGGGTAGAAGGTATTATAAACAAAAAGCAAACAATAAGCCCGGCCGAGGTTGCACACCGGTCGTGCAGTGCCTGCTTAGTGGTACATGCCGCAATGAAAACTGAAGGCAAATTATATTGGGATCCTAAAAAGGAACAGTTTAAAGATAATATTGAAGCCAATAAATTATTATCGAGACCGCAGCGTTTTCCTTATGGTACTAATTATGCGGCAGCAGGTTTTAAAGGATAAAATTTGTTTGTAACCGGTATTGGTAAAGTGTCAACATTGTTAAATCACTAATATAATTGACCTTCCTGCCAATCTTTGATATGAACTTGGATATTTCCATAAATTGTTTTATTGGTTTAGTCTGCCATAAATTACCTTTGGTGTAGGTTTCGGTTGTAGCTGAAGTTTGCTTTTTATAACCTTTGATTTTTAGGTTTTAGCAAAAGTTCTTTGCAGCCATATTTTCGGACTGTTGCTGCACCGAAACCTTTTATATATTGTCTCACCTGTACACTTAATATTTTAAGGAACATTAGCCAGGATCATTACAATCATTTGTAGTGATCCTGGTTTTTTATTTGTAGCATTTATTTTATTAAAACCCTATGCTGCACAGACAATCTTAATGTACAAGAGTGCGACGCAAGAAAAGAAGAAGGGTGTTATACTGCTTGCTACAAAAAGATATTTTCTTGATATTACGACTTACCAGATAGTACAACTGGTTCGTTTGCCTTAACCAACTGTAAGTAATGGTAGCATGATAGTGCATGATGGGTAGCAATTACGATTGGTATACATTAGCTCCATATTGTTAAGCCATTAGAAAAAAGAACATATGCAGGTTATTCTTGGAGTAATATTTCATTTTATTGGAGGTTTTGCTTCAGGAAGTTTTTACATTCCTTTTAAAAAAGTTAAAGGCTGGTCGTGGGAGAGTTACTGGATTGTTGGTGGAATATTTTCGTGGTTGATAGTGCCTCCTTTGGCTGCCTATATTACCGTTCCTAACTTTGGTGGAATCATCAGCCAGTCTGATTCAGGTACACTAAGCATCACCTATCTTTTTGGATTGTTATGGGGTATTGGCGGATTAACTTATGGCCTTGGGGTGCGTTACCTGGGGGTTGCTTTGGGTAGTTCTATCATCCTTGGTTTGTGTTCGGTATTTGGAGCATTGATACCTTCAATTTATTATGATTATTATCCGCAACCTGGTAAAGATACTTTCTCCGGAATGTTATCCAGCGCCTGGGGTCAAGTGGTACTTTTAGGAATTTTTATTTGTACCATAGGTATCGCCCTTTGTGGTAAAGCCGGGGTTATGAAGGAAAAAGATTTGGCTGCAAGTGTAGCGGGCAGGGAACTTAACAAAGAATATAAAATTGGACTAGGGCTTTTTGTGTCGATCATTTCAGGAATTTTAAGTGCCTGTTTTGCCTTTGGAATTGATGCCGGAAAAAGCATGGCCAATATAGCCAACGCCTCGTGGAAAGTTTTAAATCCTGGTGATGGCGAGTTTCTTTTTCAAAATAATGTTACCTACATTATCATTCTTTTGGGTGGCCTCACCACCAACTTTATCTGGTGTATGATCTTAAATGCCCGCAATCATTCTTTTAAAGATTATACCAATAAAAACACCCCGTTATTATCAAATTATGTTTTTTCGGCCCTTGCCGGTACCACCTGGTTTATGCAGTTTTTCTTTTATGGCATGGGCGAAAGTAAATTAGGAAATGGCGCAAGCTCGTGGATTTTGCATATGGCCTTTATTATATTAGTTGCCAACTTTTGGGGTATTGCTTTAAACGAATGGAAAGGAGTAACTAAAAAAACATTTATCACCGTAATAGCAGGAATAACCTCTATTATAATTTCAGTATTAATAGTTGGATATGGTAATTCAATTAAGTAATTGATACCGGAAAATAATTTTATTGAACAGAACCGAACTTAACTTTTAACGCACAAAATTTTATAACCATGTCAGTAATGAGTACCAAATTTAAACATGTAAGTTACCTGTGGAACGAAGAAAAAGCCGCACAACTAAGTGGTGATGAGGTTGCTTTACTAATCTATCGCTCAAACCTTTTGGGTGCCGACCTTCGGCTAACAAATTATGGTGGAGGCAATACTTCGTGCAAAGCCATGGCAAAAAATCCGCTTACCGGCCAAGAAACAGAAGTAATGTGGGTAAAAGGTTCGGGCGGCGATATTGGTACTTTAAAAAAGAGTGGCCTTGCAGCTTTGTATGTTGACAGGTTACTTAACCTTGAGCATGTGTATCGTGGTATGGACCATGAAGACGAAATGGTTGAACTGTTTAACCATTGCATTTACGACCTGTCGTCAAAAGCGCCTTCCATTGATACTCCGTTACATGGATTTCTTCCCTTTAAACATATTGATCACCTGCATCCCGATGCAGCCATTGCCATTGCTGCCGCAAAAGATGGTAAGCAGATAACCCACGATCTTTTTAACGGAACCATTGGTTGGGTTGATTGGCAAAAGCCAGGGTTCGACCTTGGCTTGCAACTACGCGACTGTCTTGAAGAAAACCCCGGTATTCGGGGTATAATGCTGGGCTCGCATGGACTGTTTACCTGGGGCGACACAGCGTTTGAAAGCTACATCAATACGCTGGAGGTTGTGGAGATGTGCGCCCAGTATATTGAAGATGCTGTTGCCGAAAAAGGTAGTGTGTTTGGTGGTGCCAAACTTACATCATTTCCAAAGGATGATCGCTATGAGAAAGCTGCAGCCATTGCCCCTGTTTTACGCGGATTTTGCTCCAGCAATATAAATATGATCGGGCATTTTACCGATGATGAAAGGGTATTGCAATTTATCAATTCAAACGATCTGGACCGCCTTGCACCACTGGGCACCAGTTGTCCCGATCATTTTTTGAGAACCAAAATAAGCCCGCTTGTATTAGATATTTCAGAGGAAGATTTGCAGGATACGGAAGTCCTTAAACAAAAATTAGCACCGCAATACGATGCCTACAGAAAGATGTATGGGGAGTATTACAATACCTGTAAACATGGTAATAGTCCGGCCATGCGCGATGCCAACCCGGTAGTAATTTTATACCGGGGGGTGGGCATGTTTACCTTTGCAAAAGACAAACAAACAGCCAGGGTTGCAGGCGAATTTTATACCAATGCCATAAACGTGATGCGTGGCGCTGAAGCTATTTCGGAGTATACATCGCTACCCCGGCAGGAAGCTTTTAATATTGAATACTGGTTGCTGGAGGAAGCCAAATTGCAGCGCATGCCAAAGCCTAAATCATTGTCGGGCCGTATTGCTTTAATAACCGGCAGCGCCGGTGGCATAGGTAAGGCCATTGCTAAAAAGTTTGCCAGCGAAGGTGCCTGTGTTATAATTAACGACATTAATAATGAACGCATGGAAAGCGCCATGACGGAATTTACAAACAGTTTTGGACGCGATACTGCCGCCGCTGTGTTGCTTGATGTGACAGATAACAAAACTATTGAAGATGCTTTTAAAGCAGCGGCCCTTGCATTTGGCGGCGTGGATATTATTATTAACAACGCCGGCATTAGTATTTCAAAAACATTAGTTGATCATACCATTGAAGACTGGAATAAGCTGTATGACATACTCGTAAAGGGTCAATTTCTTGTTTCAAAGGAGGGATTAAAAGTTATGCGCAAGCAAGGTTTGGGTGGCGATATCATTAATATTGTTTCTAAAAACTCCGTGGTGGCTGGGCCTAACAATGCTGCTTATGGATCCGCTAAGGCTGCACAGGCACATCTTTCGCGGTTGCTTGCCGCCGAACTGGGACCTGATAAAATCCGTGTAAATATTGTGAACCCCGATGCGGTTATTTCTGATTCCAACATCTGGGCAGGTGGCTGGGCTGAAGGTCGCGCCAAGGCATATGGTATTACGGTTGATGAGCTTCCTGCTTATTATGCTAAGCGCACCTTATTAAACGAAACTATTTTACCCGATGATATTGCCAATGCATGCTATGCTTTTGTCGGCGGCTTGCTAAATAAATCAACCGGCAACGTATTAAATGTTGATGGTGGTGTAGCGGCTGCTTTTATGCGGTAGCATAATAAAAATCTATTTAAAATTGAAAGTGAAAAGTTGAAGATTTTAGTTTTTTACTTTTTATTTTCAATCACCATATCATAACTCAACATCGTTGTGTCACTCACTTGTACTGCAGTTAATTAAGCAGCTTTTTCGTTTAATAGCTTTGAAAAGCGTAGCATTGTGAAACTCAAAGTACAAGAGTGCCCTTCGACAGGCTCAGGGTAAACTGCCCCGATTAAATCGCATGGGCGTTAACTTAAGGCTTCAACAATTTAGCTGATACCTTTACCAGGCAATGGTTTGAAACAAAATGATTGCTTAGAAATTAACAGGAACCTTATATGGCAAATTATACGGTAAAAGATGCCATAAAAAAATGCAGTACAAGAGAGTGACACAACGATGATCAATAGAATTCCTATTGTATGTACCAAAAATAAACCGTTAAGTTTACGTTAATGCGATTAATTCGGAGCAATAAAAACCTGCATTTGAACCGTTGCGATGCATCGGAAACAACAATGCTTAATAACCTTACTATAGCTTAGTACAAAAAATTATTATGAAACGGATCGCTTTTAAAATGCAACTTTTTAATGGCACTGAAACGGAATACATAAAGCGGCACCGCGAAATATGGCCACAATTAACCCAGTTATTAAAGGATTACGGTGTTAGTGATTATTCATTATTTTTTGATGAAACAAGCCATAGCATTATAGGCGTTTTAACCAGCAGCGATCCTTCAAAACTTGATTTGTTACCACAGGAACCTTTAATGAAAAAGTGGTGGGTATACATGGCTGATTTAATGGAAACAAACGAAGATCATTCGCCGGTTCAGCTACATTTAAAGGAAGTTTTTTATATGCATTAATTAAAATAATACGATGGCCATTGAACAATATTTACTGGATGATTTTAATGAGCAACATTTAGCTGAACATAAACGCAGGTTTACATTTGCAGCTTCGGG
>JBBSJX010000178.1:0-7883 GCA_038256825.1 Chitinophagales bacterium | reverse complement strand
GCGTATGGGACCATCCCGATTATTATGATGTCACTTATAAAAATTGCGACACTTGGGGCAATGCCAGGTGGTCTACGCCGGGAGTGCTGATTGATGGTGAGTTGGTAACTACCGATCTCAAAAAAATAAATGTTGGATTGGAAGAATTTGTAGAGCATTCTTATTACGAGAAATGGGATGGACATCGTTTTAAAACCGATAAAGAGGGAACGCCGCTAAGTCCCAACCATCCGTGGAATAAAGAAACGATTGCAAAGCCCGGCAAACAAAGCTGGCGTGACCGTTACACCTGGGATACCTGCCCCACATGGGACCGCAACAGCGTGGAAGCCGGGGCCTATGCACGTTTGTACATCACTGCCAAAGCCAACAAAGTGGTGAGCCGCAGGTTTGTTGAACCAACGGGTCACAGTATGAAATTGCACATGCCCAATCATAATTTACCAGCGGCGGAAATGGAGTGGCATATTCCTAAAGACTGGAATGCTTTTGAACGAAACAGGGCAAGGGCTTTCTGCATTCCTTATTCCGCCCTTGTGGCGCTCGACAACTGGTACATGGCTCAGGACTATTTGCGCAAAGGCGAAAGAAGTATGTGCACACCGTTCACTATTCCTAAAAAAGGCACGCAGATAGGGGTTGGTTTCTGGGGCGCCGGTCGCGGCTTTTTAACGCACCACCTCATCATTGACGACGGCGCCATTTCCAACTATCAAATCCTCACACCTTCCACTTTAAATGCCTCTCCTAACACGCCCTGGGGCACTCCCGGTCCATACGAAGAAGCTGTGTTGAATACACCCATTCTTGAGAACATTGAATTGGATAATCCCGACAAAAAATTCAAAGGCATTGACATCCTCCGCGCCATCCGCAGCTTTGACCCTTGCATGCCGTGCACTACGCACATACAGGTGGAGAATAGTGATTACATGGTAACACGGGAAGTAACTACTTGTGCTTGTGGGTTGGAGTAGTTTTATGTACTAAGCTTTTGTGATACTATTAGGCGGGGGTTGCGGTCCCCCCGTTAGTATTGCGGGGTCGCACACTTCAGGGTTTTGTAATTTTATTCAGCAAAAAGCATCGGTAATATTTATGGGCAAAACTTTCATCGGCACCGTAGGCTATCATAATCTATCCAATCATTCCATTGGTTCCGCATTGTTGCCGCAACTGCAAAAGATGCAATGGGTACCCGGCGTTGATGTTGATGAACTCAACTGGGGACCTATTGCCATCGTACAAAAATTTCAATCATTAGAAACTGCATACGAACGGGTTATTCTCTTAGCTGCTATTGAAAGACCCGGCAGAAATATTGGTGACATAACAGTGTTTAAATGGATGGGCGGCTTGCCGGATGAAGAGTTGATACAACGCTGCGTTGGCGATGCCGTTACCGGTGTTATATCAGTTGAAAATTTACTCATCATTGGTGAGTATTTTAAAATATGGAAAGGTGAAACTTTCGTAGTGGATGTAGAACCCGGACCTGAACAAGCAGGCGAACATTTTACAAAAGAAATGCAGAATGCTATTCCTGATTTAATATTGACGCTGCAACAGCTTTCGGCTGCCGGCAGTACAGAAATGATTAAATTTAAACCATTGTATGGTGATACTTTAATTGAAACCGATGCCTGAAAAAGAAGAAAATAATCAAACGTCACTGGATGCCCTCTTCTGGCGGGAGGAAATTCTGCAGGTGCTGTATTGGATGGACGGTGAAGGATTAGCCTCTGCTGTCCCTTTCAACCGGTTATTGTCTTTATTGAATACTTCTCCAGAAAATCTTTTACTTCATCTTTACAAAAATATAAAAGCCGGATACCTGAAAACAGAGGATGGTAGTTTAAGTGAAAATAGTTTGGTGCAATTAACGCCAGCTGGTAAAAAAGAAGCCGGGGGTATTTTTCGAAATGCATTTGAAGGCATGCAAAAAGCAGGGCACGGTGAGTGTGGACCGGATTGCGAATTCTGCTACGAAGACGGTGTTAAGACAGAAGATTGCGTTCACAATTGTGCTGACAGCCGGCCACCATCATTAACTTCTTTGTGAGTTTAAAGTAGTAAGCGTGGCGGCACAATGTTAAATAGCGATAAGAACGTACAAGTGTGCGACGCAACAGGGTTTCATAGTAGCAATGCAGATGGGTAACAAAAAATCATAAACACAGACCTGGTTAAAATATGGAAAGTATTTTTTTATCGGATATCGAATACGAAGGTTTGGCTTCGCAAACGGAAGAATTGATAGCGCAGGTGGCTAATTTACCTTACCCAAAGGTGAAAGAGGATGTTCAGGAGATGCTACAAAATTTTGATATGCTGCATCGGGAGGCACTGACACGTCTCTTTAAGGAAATCATTATTAATTACCCGGAGCTGCATACCAAAATGGCAGGCGATAAGGCAACACATTTGTTATTCAGCCTCTATGATTTGTTTCACTCTGATATTCAGAACAGCGGTTTTGCACAGGAAGAGTTATTAGGAAGAAATGGCTCGGATAAGTATCCGCGATGGATACCTGTTGGAAAAGTGACAGCATTGAAAGAAAATACCGCCTACAAATATGCAGAGGAAGGTGAAAATATTTTAATCTGTAAAACGGAAGGCGAGATATACGCTGTAAATAATTGTTGCGGTAATACAGCATTGCCGCTGGATGGAGCAGTGATTGAAAAGGGATATCTTATTTGTCCGTGGCATGGGTGCGCTTATTGCCTGTCGGATGGAGGAATGGAAACAAACGCGATACAACGTTTAAAAAAATATCCTGTTACAATTAGTGAAGAAGGCGAGATACGATTAGGTCTAAACATGTAGCAGCACAAAGGTATTCCAGGTGACAAACAAAAACTCCAAAATATTAATAGCAGGTGTAGGCAACGAGTTACGCCAGGATGATGCCTTTGGTGTATTGCTTGCAACAAAACTACAAAGGGAAGCATCATTTAACACATCAGTAAAAGTGATGGAAATTGGTTCGGCGGGTATTCATTTGGTTCAGCAGTTATTTGATGGCTATGATGTGTTGATTTTACTGGACATTGTAAAATGGGGCGGTGCTGCAGGTACCATTCATTTTAAAGAAGTGGAGGTAAAGGATGTTGCGCAACTGCCATCGGATGAAAAGTCCGAATTCCTGGCAGACATGCATTATATAAATCCGCTAAAAGCATTGATGATGGCGAAGGCAATACATATTTTACCAAAGCAGGTGCTGTTCTTAGGCTGCGAATCGGAAGAGCATGAAGAGATTGGTATTGGATTGAGTGCAGCAGTTGAGGCAGCATTACCGCTTGCATTTTCCAAAGTAATTGAATGGATTGACTGCAATACGCAAGGGAAAACCATTGCGGCCAATCAGAATTGAGAGAATAGGTTTTTATCTACTCAACTTTTGCGGATGAAGTAAGTTGGTTGGCTAATTCTTCAATAGCTTTTAAGGCAGGTGAATTTGTTACTTCTTCCAATTTCAATGTTCCTTTTTGATCAGCGGTGAACAGTACCGGGTCGTAAGGGATTACGGCTTCCACTGGCAAATCAATATGGCTGCAAAATTCACGAATAGCCTTTTCATCTTCCACGCTCTTAACTTTATTTGCCACCGCCACAATTTTTTTTATTTCTAATTCCTTTCCCATTCGTTGAAAACGGGCGGCAGCTTCCATAGAACGGTAATAGGGTTCAATCACACACAACAGCACATCCACGTATCGTGAAGTTCCCCGTTTCATTTGTTCAAGCGAAGCTTCCAAATCCAAAACCGTGATTTGCGCACCTTCCTGAAGCGCACCATGAATGATTTCTCTAACCGTTATATGGAGGCCGCACATACAGCCGGTACCGGCATGGTCGGGCTGACCAACGGCTAATAATGTAACATTATCTGCTGCCTTTAAACCATATGTTTCAATGATTTGATTTATCGGGGTATTTAGCTTAAGGTATTTTTTACCACCCATTTCGTACTCTATATCCATCAGGTTGCTGGTAAGCTGCGGTGTGGCTGCATCAGAATTTACAATGCCTAAAATATGCCCAAGGTTAGGGTTGGGGTCGCCATCAATAGCCAATACAGGCAAACCAGACTTGCCCATAACCCGGCAGAGTAACCCGCTAATGGTGGTCTTACCCACGCCACCTTTACCGCAGACTGCAATTTTCATTTTATACTTTTTTGGATATTTAAATATACCAAAATTCTATTACCCAATTCCTCTTAATAAACAGGAATTAGAATGCAAATTCTTGCACTTTTATGATAATCCTTGTAAGCAATATGTTTTTCAGCGATAATCATAATAATTAAAAAGTCAGCCACATTACTGGCTGACTTTTTATTTTATTAAAGTACTTCTTATTTAAACCGTTTCTACCTCAGTCGATAGAATGCTTTTAATCACCTGCACCATTTTTTCGCCTTTTTCCTTCACCTGTTCTTCGGTCCAGGTTAAGCTTATCGCGGTAGAAATGCAGCGGCTCATAATGGCATCGCTCACCGTAAACTCTTTTGCTGCATAATTTTTTAATGCTGCAGTTACTTCTTTATTCTGGCCATTCAGGGTATCTGCGTTTTTTAAATGATCCCACTTGGTAATGTAGTGCCAATTATTTTTATACCAATAAAAACTTCCTGCTAAAATGCCCTGTGCTTTCATTTCCTCAACAACCGCATTGGCTATTTCAGCCGAAGGTAAAAACCAGCTTACGAACGTGCAGCTATCTCCTTCAGGGTCGGGTACTTTACGAAAACTAATTTCGGCCACCTGCGATAATATGTTTTTAAGAATGGTGTGGTTCTTCTTTTGAATTTGAAGAAAGGTGGGCAATTTGCGCACCTGTGCTAAGCCAACTGCTGCATGCAGTTCGCTTATTCTAAAATTGTAGCCAATAAACGGGTGCAAATCTGCACCACGGTCCACCCCTTTATGATCGTGACCATGATCGGTATAACCATCACATTTTGTATAAACTTCTTCGCTGTTGGTCATTACAACCCCACCTTCGCCGCAGGTAATGGTTTTTACAAAGTCAAAGCTAAAAGTACCTGCATGGCCAATAGTACCAAGTTTTTGGCCTTTGTAAGTTCCCCCTATACTCTGGCAGGCATCTTCTATTAATACCAGGTCGTGCTCTTCACAAATCAGTTTTAATGCATCCATGTCGGCCATGCTACCGCACATGTGTACTGGCATTATGCAACGGGTTTTGGGTGTAATGGCTGCTTTTACAGCCTCGGGATTTAGTGTTAGAGTCTCATCTACATCAACTAAAACCGGTATGGCGCCAACACTTAAAACAGCCTCGAAACTTGCAACAAAGGTGAAGGTTGGCATAATAACCTCGTCGCCGGCACCTATGTTTAAGGCTGCCATTGCAGTTGTTAATGCTGCCGTTCCACTGCTGGTTAGTTGGGCATATTTTGCACCAAAGGTTTTAATGATCTCTTTTTCAAGTTCAACTGCTTTCCAAATTCCCTTGCGTGGGCCATCAAAGCCGTAACGCATTAAAATACCTGTTTCCAATACATCATTAACTTCTTTACGTTCTTCGTCGCCCCAAAATTCAAATCCTGGCATGTTGGTATAATTAAAAAATTAATTTAAAATGGTTTGCGGTTTTTACCGGGGTGTAAAGGTAGAAATTTTGTATTAGCTAGTTTTAATTGACTTAATGAATGTTGACAGGATGGTAATTTTTACACCTTATTATGAATATAAAAAAACAAAACCGGGGAAAAGCCCCGGTTTGCAAAAATGTACAAGAGTGCGACGCAAGAAAAGCTCAATAGCAATTCTGCCGCCGGTTACCAAAAAATTATTTTAATTCAACCCACTCACTCACTACGTTATTACGATCGACAACGGCAATAAATATTTTATCTCCTTCGCTGGTTTCTATTGAATCGGAATTAATTTCCAACAATTTATTTTCTACAATAAGTTTTACAAGGGTTGCATTTTCCCTGTTTTTTGAAAAACCGTTTGCAAGGGTATACACCGCGAAAGCTTTAATTGGTTCAGACCCACGATACATAATCCGGTACTTTTTGCCACCTAGTTTTTCTAATATGGGTTTTAAGGGGGGCACATTGTCAATCCAGTTCATGGGCGGAACCAACGCAGGGTATTTGTAATAGTTGTTGCGCAAGCTGTCGTTCCAACCATTGGGGTTGGAGTTAAATGTTTTGCTGCTAAAAAATATGCTGCCCTGCACATTTGGATTTAAACGCAGCGCCTTTAACTGGTTTGGAATTTCATTCCTGTTTTTCCAGGCACCGGTACGGGCCTCCAGTGTGCGGTAAATACCATGACCTATAAATACCTGCTTACCGTAACCGTAACGGCTCCACCAGTCGAGCAGGGTATAATAATCTACTAAGGGATGGCCAATTTCCCAGTACAATTGCGGGGCAACATAGTCAATCCATCCCAAACGTAACCATAATAATATATCAGCGTACAAGTCGTCGTAATTGGTAACTCCCGCCTTGGTATTGCTACCCATGGCATCTTTACTTTTGTTACGCCACACCCCAAAGGGGCTAATTCCAAACTTTACCCTGGGGTTGGTGGTGCGGATGGTTTCGTGCAACATTTTAATAATAGTATCCACGTTACTCCGGCGCCAATCGTCTTTTGCCATACCAATACCGTAGCGTGCAAAACTTGCCGCGTCGGGAAAGTCTTTGCCTGGTAGGCGATACGGGTAAAAATAATCATCAAAGTGAATGGCATCCAGGTCGTATCGTTCTACCACATCTTTAATAACCTTGTTTACATGATCCCTGGCTTCAGGCAATCCCGGATCGAAATATTTTTTTCCCCCATAGACTAAAAACCATTCCGGATGTAAACGGGTTACATGGGTTGGAGCAATGGAAGATTTGGAAACATTAAAAACCGCACGGTACGGATTGATCCAGGCATGAAACTCCATTCCCCGCTTATGGGTTTCGTTAATCATAAACTCCAGCGGATCGTAATAGGGGTTGGGAGGCAGACCCTGGCGACCGGTAAGGTATTCGCTCCAGGGCTCCAGTTTACTGGGATAAAATGCATCGGTAACCGGGCGAATTTGCATTATTACAGCATTCATACCATTGCGCTGGTGCATAGTAAGCAAAGCAATAAATTCTGCTTTTTGCTGGGCTACGGAGAGGGTTCTTTTGCTGGGCCAGTCAATGTTTTCAACTGTGGCAATCCAAACTGCTCTAAACTCGTACTGCGGGGGATTTTGAGCTAATAAATTTCCAGAAACCAATAACGTTAATAACCAAATCATCAAATATCTCATATATACTACCTACATTTTATTTGGGAACATCCTGAATGTTGTCCCGCATTTTATCTAAAAGCAAATTAAGTGCCTCCGCATCCTCCATGGAAAGGCCACCAATTAGATCATCAATTTCTGTTGATTTTACTTCGAGCCGTTCAAGTAAATCAAGACCCCTGGCCGAAATGGTAACATCAACCAAACGTTTATCATGGGCACAAACATTTTTACATACCCACCCCTTCTTCAATAAGCGTTCCACAATCCTGCTGGTATCGCTCATTCTATCCAACATGCGCTCCCTTATTTGTAAGGTGCTTAATGGACCATTTGCCCCCCTGAGGATGCGTAAAATATTATACTGTTGTGGGGTGATATCATCTTTATCCAACACCTGCTTAATTTTTTCGAGCAGCCAATTGGATGAATAAATAACATTAACCAGTGCTTTTTTATGCTCGCCTCTAAAATTGGTTTGATGTATTTCGTTAGCTATGCCCATTAAAATAGTTTGTACAAAAATATGTGAGTTAAGCTTTTTTACCCAATTACATTAATATTCCTGTTTATTAAAAGGCTCAACTATTAAGGGT
>JBBSJX010000177.1:0-7957 GCA_038256825.1 Chitinophagales bacterium | reverse complement strand
GTATCCCGAAGGAAAGCACAAAAGTGCTTTACTACCTGTATTGCACCTGGCCCAGGAAGAATTTGGCGGATGGCTTGATGTTCCGGTAATGGATTATGTAGCGGAGTTATTAAATATTACTCCTATTGAAGTGTACGAGGTTGCTAGTTTTTACAGCATGTATAATTTAAAACCAGTTGGTAAATACCTTTTTGAGGTTTGCCAAACTGGTCCGTGTATGTTGCGTGGCAGCGACCAGATAATTGAGTACATCCAAAATAAACTGGACATTAAAGTAGGAGGTACTTCTATTGATGGTTTGTTTACTTTAAAAGCAGTTGAATGTTTGGGCGCCTGCGGTTATGCTCCGATGATGCAGTTGGGTAAAACCTACCGGGAGCATTTAACACCCGAAAAAGTTGATGTTATTATTGATGAGTGCAGAATGTTTGCAGCAGCTAATAATTAAAAATATTCTTAACCGTGTATTATAACCATCAAAATAGTTTTCCCATAAAATTGAAACCATATATTCATTTTGAAGGAAACGCTGAAGAAGCTATGAATTTTTATAAGGAAGCTTTGGGTGGTGAAATTATATCCATACAACGCTATGGAGTTGCACCAATGCCTTGTGATGAAGATTACAAGCAAAAGATTATGCATGCCCGGCTAACGTTTAGTGATAACATGATCATGGTTTCTGATAGTTTTATGGGGCATCAATTAGCGAAAGGTGATAATATTGAACTTTGAGCAGAGGAGGAAAGCATTGAAAAATTAGAAGAGGTATTTTATAACATGGCAGAAGGTGGTACGGTTACCATGGCCTTGGAAAATACTTTTTGGGGAGCACGTTTTGGAATGGTGAAGGATAAGTTTGGTGTGCATTGGATGTTTAATCATGAGCTGAAGAAGGGTGATGAATAGCGATTAACCGTACAAGTGTGCGACGCAACGATGTTGAAATAAGAACTATTGCTGACTAACAAAAAATAAAAAAGTTCCTGAAGGAATTGGGTATGAGTAAAAAATTATTATTAGCAAACGACCATATTGAAGGCATCCGCTTTTTTGAAACCTACCGTAAACATGGTGGGTATGCATCGGTGGAGAAGGCTTTTAAAATGAGCCCCGCCGATATTGTGGACGAGGTGAAAAAGAGCGGATTAAGGGGTAGAGGCGGAGCCGGTTTTCCTACAGGACTAAAATGGAGTTTCCTGGCTAAGCCCGAAGGCGTATCGCGTTACCTGGTATGTAATGCCGATGAAAGTGAACCCGGTACTTTTAAGGATCGTTACTTGATGGAGTTTCATCCGCATTTACTTATTGAGGGGTTGGTTGTGTCGTCGTTTGCGCTGGGAAGTAGCAGAACGTACATTTATATAAGGGGCGAATATGACTGGATAGTGGACATTTTAGAACAGGCAATTGAAGAAGCACGTGAAAATGGATTTGTAGGAAAGAATATATTGGGATCGGGATTTGACTGCGAGATTTATGTACAACGTGGGGCAGGTGCCTATATTTGCGGCGAAGAAACAGCATTGCTGGAAAGCCTGGAAGGTAAACGTGGTAATCCACGGATTAAACCACCCTTTCCGGCAATTAAAGGTTTGTGGGATTGCCCAACCGTGGTTAATAATGTTGAAACCTTAGCTGCTATTGTGCCCATAATTAATATGGGTGGCGATGAGTATGCTAAAATTGGAGTGGGAAAATCAACCGGTACCAAATTATTAAGTGCCTGCGGAAATATTAATAAGCCCGGCATTTACGAAATTGATATGACCATAAGCGTTGAAGAATTTATTTTCAGCGATGAATATTGTGGTGGCATAACTAATGGAAAAAGATTGAAGGCCTGTATTCCCGGAGGTTCATCGGTTCCCATTTTGCCGGCCAACCTTTTATTGAAAACGGCAAAAGGCGAACCACGAATGATGAACTACGAAAGCCTGGCCGATGGTGGTTTTGCCAGTGGCAGTATGATGGGTTCGGGTGGTTTTATTGTTTTGGATGAAGACCAGTGTGTAGTTAGGCACACTTTATCGTTGGCTCGTTTTTACCATCACGAAAGTTGCGGACAATGCAGCCCTTGCCGCGAAGGAACGGGTTGGATGAAGCGTATTCTCAGCAACCTTGAGAACGGAAAAGGAAAAATGAGTGATATTGATTTGTTGTGGGATATTCAACGTAAGATAGAAGGAAATACGATTTGTCCGTTGGGTGATGCGGCAGCCTGGCCGGTTGCAGCAGCGATCCGGCATTTTAGAGATGAGTTTGAATGGCATGTAAACAATCCGGAAGAGTGTTTGACCAGGAATTTTGGCCTAGCTCATTATGCTGATGGTTTGGCAGTAACTGTTTAATAATAAAAAAACTTTACGCGGCTCTAATAAAAGGTACGCGTAAAAACAACCTATATGGCTGAAGAAGTTAAAAAAGAAGCTCCACAGTTATTTAAAGTAACTATTGATAACATTACGATTGATGTTGCGCCGGGTACATCTATTTTGATGGCTGCCCGCCGCATTGGTGGTGATGTAACACCGCCTGCAATGTGCTTTTACAGCAAATTGAAAGGCAGCGGGGGTAAGTGCAGAACCTGTCTGGTAGAAGTTGCTGCTGGTTCAACTGCCGATCCACGTCCCATGCCAAAATTGGTGGCAAGTTGCCGTACCAATGTTATGGATGGAATGATTGTAAAAAACATTACAAGTGAAAAGGTTATTGATGCAAGAAAAGGTGTGGTAGAGTTTTTATTATTAAACCATCCGTTGGATTGCCCTATATGCGATCAGGCCGGAGAATGCCATTTACAGGATTTAGGTTACGAACATGGCAGCGAAGGAACCCGTTACGAGTTTGAAAGAAGATTATTTGAGCGTGAAGATATTGGCCCTTACATTCAATTGCACATGACACGTTGCATTTTGTGTTATCGTTGTACTTATGTGGCTGACCAGTTAACCGACAACCGGGTTCATGGTATTTTGGATAGGGGAGAGCACGCTGAAATTTCAACATATATTGAAAAAGCGATTGACAACGATTTTAGTGGTAATATGATTGATGTTTGCCCGGTTGGCGCTTTAACCGATAGAACCTTCAGGTTTAAAAACCGTGTTTGGTTTTTGAAACCGGTTGAAGCACATCGTGTTTGTGATAAATGTTGTGGTAAAGTTACATTATGGAACAGGGGCGATGAGGTATACAGGGTAACCGCCCGTAAAGATGAGTGGGGTGAAGTGGAAAGCTTACCTGATGGATCTACTGCCTGGATTTGTAATGCCTGCCGGTTTGATAAAAAGAATACCAGCGACTGGGTTATCGATGGGCCGAGGAAAGTGAACCGTCATTCGGTAATTTCGGCTAACCATTATGAAAACGTTACTACGCCAACAGAAATATTTCAGGCAGTACATGATGGACGCAATCCAAAACTGTTGATGGATATTCATAAAGTGAGCGAGGTAAATAAACCTGAAATACATTTAAGCGAAATCGAAGGGCCGGCAACAGGTGGCGACTTTGAAAATGGACAGGAGCAATAAATATTAATTGATTTTTATAAAGTAAACAGGTTTAGATATAAAATTTAATCAATCAATGACATTACTCGCTATAGATTGGGGATTATTAATTGAAAAACTGGTACTGATTGGCGGTATCATTTCAGCTTCGCTTTTAATTGCTATGTACAGCACTTATGCCGAGCGTAAGGTAGCTGCAATTTTACAAGACCGTGTAGGCCCGGATCGTGCGGGCCCCTTTGGAATTTTACAACCCCTGGCTGATGGCGGTAAATTATTTTTTAAAGAGGAAATCATTCCCAATTCATCCAACAGGCTGTTATTTATTTTAGGCCCCTGCCTGGCCATGTTAACGGCTATGATGACCAGCGCTGTTATACCCTGGGGCAATCAAATACATTTTACCTTATTTGGAGCCGATCGTTATGTTGACCTGCAGATTGCTGATATCAACATTGGTATTCTATTCATTTTTGGCGTAGTGAGCATGGGCGTGTATGGTATTATGATTGGAGGCTGGGCCAGTAATAATAAGTTTTCGCTGATGGCGGCTATGCGGGGTGCATCGCAGGTTATTAGTTACGAGCTGGCAATGGGTATTTCCATTATTGCATTATTAATGTTTTCGGGTTCGTTAAGTTTAAAAACGATTGTAGAGCAGCAGGTGCAGGGTAGTTGGTGGAATATTGTTTACCAGCCACTGGGTTTTTTAATATTCTTTATTTGTTCGTTTGCGGAGTGCAACCGTACACCATTTGATTTACCTGAAGCAGAAAATGAATTGAACTTTGGTTACCACCAGGAATATTCATCCATGAAACTGGGCTTTTATTTATTTGCTGAATACATAAACATGTTTATCAGCAGTGTAATATTAGCTACGCTTTATTTTGGAGGTTACGATATGCCTTTTGTAAACGAAGCCAACTTATCGGTAAATGTTGCTGCAATTATTGGCATGGTTGCTTTAATTGGGAAGGTGGTTATTTTCATATTTATATTTATGTGGGTACGTTGGACCATTCCGCGTTTCAGGTACGACCAGTTAATGGACCTTGGCTGGAAAGTATTGATACCACTTGCATTGTTTAATATGTTTGTTACGGGGGCTTTGATTTTGTGGAGACAAGGATAGTGATGCCGTACAAGTGAGTGAACCGCCGGTAGTCGGTCAGGCAACAACGATGTTGCCAATGAAACGAGTGCCGGTGTAAAAAAAACAAAGGTGGTTAGAAATTTAGAATAGATAATAAAGTTGGAAGGAAAGCACGATAAAAATATTTTTGCAAACCTTTTTTAAGCATGTTACCATAAAAAGGTAGCAGCGTGGAGTATATATGCAGTCATTAACAAAAAGATCAGAAACAGTTGTTCGCAAGCCTATGACGTGGGTGGAGAAGTTATACCTTCCCGGCATACTTAAAGGCATGATGATCACATTCAGTCATATTTTTAAAAAGGTACCCACCATCAGGTATCCCGAAGAAACCCGCCCTTTTAGTAAGGTTTTTCGTGGCCTGCAGGTTTTAAACCGCGATGAGCAAGGAAGAGAAAACTGTACCGCTTGTGGTTTATGCGCTGTAGCCTGCCCCGCCGAAGCCATTACTATGGAAGCTGCAGAAAGAAAAAAGGGAGAAGAACATTTATACCGCGAAGAGAAATATGCCGCCAAATACGAGATAAACATGTTGCGTTGTATTTTTTGCGGATTGTGTGAGGAAGCCTGCCCTAAAGATGCCATTTATTTAAGCGAAACCTTTGCACCATCAAATTACCAGCGCAAAGGATTTATATACGGAAAGGATGATTTGCTGATACCAAACCCGTTAACCGAGCCTGAAGCTTACGAAAAGGCTAAAGGAGAAAGGGCGCCCACAACAAATTAAACCGGAACTATAATTAACTGCATCAATGAGTATTATTCAAATTTTATTTTGGTTTTTATCCGCACTTGCTTTGGTAAGTGCTTTAATGGTAGTCATCAGCAAAAATCCGGTGTATAGCGTGCTGTGGCTCATAGCTGTTTTCTTCGCAATTTCGGGCCATTATGTATTATTAAATGCCCAGTTTCTGGCTATCGTAAACCTGATTGTTTATGCCGGGGCTATTATGGTATTGTTCCTGTTTGTAATTATGCTCATGAATTTAAACAGCGATACCGAACCTCAGAAAAATACCCTGCTTAAAATTGCCGGTGCTATTTCGGGCGGTAGTTTAATGCTAATAATGATTGATGTAATTACCAGTGCAACCGAAATGACGGCTAAAAATGCCATGGTTAAAGAGGGTAATATTGGTTTAATAAAGGTTCTTGGAAAAGCGCTTTACAACGATTACGTAATTCCTTTTGAAATTAGCAGCGTACTATTTTTAAGCGCCATGATTGGTGCAGTGGTAATAGGTAAAAAAAGCAGCACGCTGGCAGAGTAGTTTTTTATGGACCGGGCAACGGTGCAAAATGGGGCAGTTGTTGCGTCGCACTCTTGTACTATAGCACTTTTTTCAGCGGGTAAACAATTGAACTGAAACAATATTTTTTAAAATGATCTTTAAGCACCGGGTGTTTAAAGTGATAATTTTCCCAGCAGGGTTTAGGGCATGCCAATACAATATTATATAACACTGTCAATTGTACTTTTTTGCATTGGAGTAGTGGGGGTTTTAACCCGCCGCAATGCAATAATCATTTTCATGTGTATAGAGCTTATGCTGAATGCCGTGAATTTATTATTAGTATCCTTTTCAAAAATGCACCATGCAGCCGGTTTAGCAAACGACCCCAATAGCGTTATTGGGGTGGATGCCCAGTTATTCGTATTTTTTATAATGGTAGTAGCCGCCGCCGAAGTTAGTGTGGGCCTGGCTATTATTGTGATGATGTATAGAAATACCCATTCAATTGATGTAAACTTTTTGAACAGGTTAAAAAACTAAAACTAAAAATGACGAACGCTTAACCTACCCAATTAAACTGTACTGTTTTATAGTGGTAAAAAGCTTTCAGCATCCAGCTTATAATTATGAACCAATTTAGTCATCTTGTTTACCTGGTACCCTTATTTCCACTGGTAGGTTTTCTTATCAATGGACTGGCCCGTAAGTCTTTATCAAAATCGCTGACCGGCATTATTGGAAGTGGTGTAATACTGGCATCTTTTATTGTAAGTGTTTTCATTTTTTTAGAGGTTAAAGCACCCGGCTTTCAACCGGTTACTGTAAACCTGTTCGATTTTATCAGGGTTACTGATTTTACAATTTCCTTTTCCTTCAGGGTTGACCAGTTATCCAGCCTTTTTCTATTAATTATAACCGGCATTGGTTTTCTTATACATGTTTATTCTACTTCATACATGCACAGCGAAAAGTCGGATCATTTTGCCCGGTTTTTCGCTTACATGAATCTTTTTATTTTTTCCATGTTGCTTTTAGTATTGGGAGGCAACTATGTAATCATGTTTATTGGATGGGAAGGTGTGGGTTTATGCTCTTACTTGCTGATTGGTTATTGGTTTAAAAACAATGATTATAACTATGCAGCCCGCAAGGCATTTGTAATGAACCGTATTGGAGATGTTGGCTTTCTGTTAGCGGTATTCTGGATTTTAGCTAAGCTGGGTACTGTTGAATACGCTGAGGTGTTTGCCCAGGCAGCAACCTTCAGCACTTTTGATGTAACAGGAATTACCTTGTTGCTATTTGTTGGTGCTGCCGGTAAAAGTGCCCAGATACCTTTATACACCTGGTTACCCGATGCCATGGCGGGTCCAACACCTGTTTCTGCATTAATACATGCTGCCACCATGGTTACCGCAGGTATTTATATGATTGTACGCAGTAACGTATTGTACACAATGGCTCCTTTTACACAATCGGTGGTTGCAACTATTGGTTTAGCCACTGCATTGCTGGCTGCAACCATAGCCATCAAGCAAAACGATATTAAAAAAGTATTGGCCTATTCAACCGTGAGCCAATTGGGTTATATGTTTTTAGGATTGGGTGTAGGCGCTTATACCGGTGCTGTTTTTCATGTTATGACCCATGCCTTTTTTAAAGCCTTACTGTTTTTAGGTGCAGGTAGTGTTATTCATGCTATGCACAATGAGCAGGACATTCGTAATATGGGCGGATTGAAAAAACATATGCCTATTACTCACATCACATTTTTATTGGCCTGTCTTGCTATTTCTGGTATCCCTCCGTTCAGTGGTTTCTTTTCGAAAGATGAAATTTTAGCCGCGGCTTTTTCGCATAACATATTATTGTGGATTATTGGTGTAATAACGGCTGGTATGACTGCTTTTTATATGTTCCGTTTATATGCAACTACTTTTCTGGGAAAGTTCAGGGGTACAGAAGAACAAAAACATCATCTGCACGAAAGCCCTTCAGCCATCACTATTCCATTAATCATTCTCGCAATATTAAGTGTGGTAGGTGGT
>JBBSJX010000176.1:0-7997 GCA_038256825.1 Chitinophagales bacterium | reverse complement strand
ATTCTATAATATACCGTATCGGCTGCGCGGCCATGAATGTAAATGGTGTCGAAAATGGTTGAATCTTTCTTAATACTGGAACTGTTGGCAATATATTTTTGGCCGATAGCTCCGCTGCCCTGTCGGCGGTCGTACACATACATATACATATAACCGTTACCACTGTTGCGGTTCTGCCCACGTACCAGTATTTTCAGGGTACCATCGTAGGGCAATACGGCTCTATAATAATCAGATGCATCCTCGCTTCCTTTTTTTACATAACCAATATGACCCACCTTTTCTTCGAGATGGTTTATACCAAGGGCCTGCGAAAAAATGTCATTTGGTTCAGTATCATTGGGCGATGTATCCACCAGATCGTATTTAATCTTGTACCTGAACGCTCCTGCCGATGTCATTCTGAAATAAACCGTATCGGCTGCACGACCCTGGATGTATATAGTATCGTAGATAGTAGAATCGGCTTTAATACTGCTGCTGCCTGCTATATAGGTTTGCGCTATAGTTCCGCTGCCTTTGCGGGCATCGTATACGTACATATACATGTATCCATTTGCACCATTCCGGTTCTGGCCTTCCACCATTATCTTGAGTGTACCGTCGGTTGGTAAAATCCCCATGTAATAATCGTTGGCATCATCCGTACCATTTTTTCTATAACCGATATGGCCTTCTTTGGTCTCGGTAAAGTTAATGGGCACCGACTGGTCGAAATTGTCGTTAGGCTCTACATCGTTAGTACTGGTTTCAATAATATCGTAGCTAATGGTATAGCTAAACTTGCCGGAGGTACTTAATCTGAAATAAATAGTATCTGCAGCACGGCCATATAAATAAATTTCGTCGTTTATGCTGGCATTTGCTGCTACAGAGGAATTATTGCCAATGTATTTGCCTAACAGCGTGCCCGAACCTTTTTTTCTATCATATACATTTAGATACAAATATCCATTGGAGGTATTGGTATTTGTGCCTGAAATATTAATACGCACCGTTCCGTCAGATAACGGTATTGCCATGAAATAATCAAATTCGTCTACTTTATTACCATTGACTACAATGTCATTTACACTCGCCGATAGCGGCGTACTCTGCCGTATCATAGTGGCCGTTTCAAAACTGTTGTTGGGTTCGGTTTCCAATTGCGCCCATCCATTTAATACAATACAACAAAGTAATAGAGTAAAAACACTTTTCATAATGAGGAGTTTTATTGGTTACTTGTACCTGGATTAAATATAAAGAAGTAGATATCAACCTCGTGCTGATAGCTCTTGCTAACAGTTTAACTCATAGAAAAATGAAATTGGATAATAGCAGGGTCGCCAGTAGTTAAACGATCAAAAATTTAATAGGCGAAAAATAGAATTAATAACTTATACGTTATTACAAAAAACATTACACAGGCTACGTTTTATTATCCTGTATTTTCAAATATAAAATTTTTTAAGGAAAATAAAAGCGAATAGCATTTTAATCTTCTTATGTTTAATTTGTTTTAGATAATTTTCTTCACCTCTTATTCATGGTCTAATCAATTTCTCCACGCTTAAATAACTAAAACAAATCAATTATTCCCCGACTGCGTGAAATAAAAAACGGGTAGAAAAATATTTTTCTACCCGCACCATTATGCCTTATAAAAAATAAATAGATCCTGCCTTACTTACCCTTTTTTAATTTTTATTTTCGTATCCCCATCTTTTATTTTAATATTTCCATCTTCATCCACTTTCTTTTTATAATCACCATGCTTTATTTTATAACTACCATCTTCATCCATTTTCATTTTGTAGTCACCATCTTTAATTTTGTAGCTGCCATCATCGTCTACTTTTTTCTTATAATCTCCATTTATATAAGTGTATCCACCATCGCCACGGTATTCATATTTTCCCGACGAAGATTTTACCACTTTTGTATTAATCACTTTACCCGTTCTACCATAAATGGTATCACCCTTAGAGCGATCAACATAAATATAAACCGGTTTGCCGGATTCGGTATTAATCATGTAACCGGTTTCGGGATCCTTCTCTAATTTGATGGTTTCACCGGTATTTACATCAACATATCCCTTTTGTTGCGAACAGGCACCGGCAAGGCTTATGGCCATCACCATCATAAAAAATTTTAAGTTTATCATAAATAAGTTTTGGTATGCTTTCAATTATCAGACCACAAATTTTTTAAGCTATTTGAGGACATTTAAAAACCAGCAGAAAATGTAGTCAAAATTAAAGGCTATTACAAATACATTATGCCACCCCTATCGAAAGAAATTTTTTGGATAAGTACCAACAATAAAAATTAAGGCTTAAGGCCTTTACTTTCACGGCGCATAATTTCGCGCCAACTGTTCCTGTATTTTTTTTGATATTTTTCATTTTCCTCCAGAGCTATTAGAGCAAATGCTTTTTCTTTTATAGCAGGGTCAGGAATTTCGTGGTATAAATTCTTTAAAACTTCAATGATATCGTACCGGATTAAAGTGCCATTTTTTTCTGAAATACACATAATAAAACGCTCTTCAAGTATATTTATAACTTCTTCCTTTAAAGCATCGCTTGCAGCAGCGATTTTCCAGGTGGATTGTAAAGTATGCCGTGCCGTTACAAATTTTTCATCCCTGGTTACTTCAAAAACTTTGTTTAAGTCGCCAAGCATTTTTTGTTGTGGGTCGCTTTTAGCAAGATTACTTAATACGTGTGCTGCAATGGCACGTTGATGCGGGTTTTTATGGGTCAATTGTTTTATGAGATCATCCCAAACCTCGTAGGACCAATCAACTACCTGGTGCGTAATATCAATAACGTAAAGAAATGCCTTGTACCGCAAATCCGGGTCGTCTGAGTGCAGGTGTTCAAGTTGAGTTGCTAATTGTTCATCCATCATTACGAACGGGATTGAACCGGAATATACTTAACAATTTTACTAGCTGCAAATTTGAGTATCTAAATTTGAATTTCAATAAACCAACATTTTCCAGCATCTATATTTTAAGTTGGATTTTCTGCTAATTGCTTTACTTTTTCCAGGGCTTTTGGCCAGGTTTCTTCAAAGTAATTTTTGTTTTCGTCGGTAATGTCCAGTTCAATTTCAAGTTTTGTTGTTTCGCCTGCCGGAGTTAGCGTATAATTTTCAAAAGCACCGGCCCAGGCTTTGGAACTTTCACTGCCGGGATCTTCAGTTCCATTTTTTAAACAGCCCAGGTGTTTTATCGACATGAATTGATTGGGTATCTTTTTCTCGATAATGCTATACATTCCCTTTCCTCCCTGGGATAAAAACAACGCTTTACTACCTTCATTCCAATCGGTAATTACATGGCTTCCTTCGCAAAAAAGAGCGGTCCATTTACCATAGGTTGATTCATCCCATAACGTTTGCCAAACAATTTTGCTGGTAGCCAATATGTTTATTGAAAATTTCACTCTTTGCATAGCTCCAAAATTTTGTAGGTTTTAGTATTGCATATTGCACGTTTCAATATTTTTTAAATCTGCTATTGTGTATCCTCCAAAACCGAAAGTATATTTCCGGATGGATCTTTAAACCAGGCAATGGGTGGTCCGTACGCATTGCGGCAAATACCTTTTGCATCTGTTTTTGTTTCCCCTTCATATTGCTCAAATACAATCCCTTTACTAATTAAAAAATCAACGGCCTTTTCAATATCGTTTACGGGGAAATTTAAAATGGTATAGCCCGCCGGAGTATGTTTTTCTTTAGGATAGACAATAATTTTACTACCAGTTTTAATTTGGATAACCATTATCCCCATATCATTATCGCTGACATCCAGGTTTAAAACCTGCTCATAAAACGCTTTAGCTTTAGCCATATCGCTAACAGAAAAACTCGAAAATAATTTTGTGGTATTGAACATGATAAAAATATTAATGATGAAAATTGCTTCTCTTTAAATTGAAAGTACCTGAAATTGAACTGCCAGCGGTCGGTCAGTCTACAAGATGTATAAGTGGGAACAAACGCCTGCAAAAAAAATTACATATACTTCATGGCATCGTAATTCAGAAAACGGCGCCACAGCGCTAACTGGCCTATTATGTTTGCTTCGCGGTAAATTAAAAAAGTGATTAATTCAAAATGCGACAGTTTCCAGCCGGGCATCATTTCAAAAGTTTCATCTAATTTCTGGTCGGAAATATTCATCAATACTTCGCGTAATATGGGTGTTATAGTTTGCCAATTGTTTTTATAAGTATCTAATGTAGGATACGTTACATCATCCTGTATCCCTTTGTTATTAGTAAACAACTCATGACCGGCTGGTTTTAAATTATGGCCATGCATATTGGCTATTTCGAAACGCTCCTGCACCATACTGCCTGTTAACCATGCAATATGGTTTGCCTTGGTATCTAAACGTTTAAGTGCGTCGTTGTCAGATACGCCATCAAGTACGCTATCAAAATATTTTGTTTGCATGTCGTACAACACTAGTAACGAAAACATGCGGGAGCTTGCAGGTTTGGTTTCCATAATAAAAGCTTTAATAATTGAAATAGTAAATACATAAATACAAAAATTAAAAGAAATAGCAAACCAATTGTAATAATAAGAGAATAAACTAAGTGATTTAGAAGGTACAGCCTGGAGACAGACTAATGTTATTGAAATGTTGAAGATTGCATTACCGATTTACCAGGCAACCTTTCTTTATTAAAGCCTTGTTTAACTCCTGGTTAAATTCTTTCTTGCTTTTATCGGTGGTAAGTTTTTTTGCAAATAAATCTTCCATTATTATTTTAATGCTATCGGCAAGCGCTATACTGTTTTTTAAAAGACTATCTTTTTGTAATTGCAATGCCACCATATTTTGGTTTACTTCCAACCCAGTTGAAGTATTTTTTAGCCTTAAACTATCTTCTGCAAAACGTAATTTATTTGCTAAGGAAAAACGCTGTTCACGTAGGTTAATAGCGCGGCATTCAAGATCGGCTAACTGGTTAATGGATTGGGTTAAATTATCGTTATGTATCCCGCAACTATTAAAGGTTAGCAATAACAATAGAATAAAAATGGTTTGCGTGTATTTTATCAACCTATAAAAATAAATGAGGTTATAAATAGGTTTTCATTTCAGTGGCATACTGTGCCGCAACGTTACCTGCAAGGCTTGCAAAATTTTCATCCTTACCTGCATAAATAATAGCCCTGCTGGCATTTACTAACAATCCCGCATCTTTATTTAAACCATATTTTGAAACTTCTTCCAGGCTTCCGCCCTGTGCGCCCACACCAGGCACCAATAAAAAATGATCGGGAATGATGGATCGGATATGTGACAGTTCCTGCGCTTGTGTTGCGCCCACTACAAACATCAGGTTTTGAGGGGTACCCCAGGAAGCCACTTTTTGCAACACGGTTTCGTACAATAATTGCTTTTTATCGCCATTACCTGCCAGCGACAATTGTTGAAAATCGTTGCTGCCTTTGTTGGAGGTTAATCCCAGTACAATAGTCCATTTGTTTGCGTATTCTAAAAAAGGCCGAACACTGTCTTCACCCATATAAGGCGCTACTGTTACGGCATCAAAGGGATAAACTTCAAAGAAAGTTTTTGCATATTGGTGAGAAGTATTACCAATATCGCCGCGTTTGGCATCTGCTATTTTTAAATGGGTTGATGGAATATAATGAACGGTTTGATCTAATGCTTCCCACCCTTTTAAACCCTGGGCTTCGTAAAATGCGGTATTGATTTTATACGCTACACAATAATCCTTTGTCGCATCAATAATCGCTTTATTAAACTCAAAAACACCGTTAGGATGTTGTTGTAAATGTGCCGGCAGTTGGGAGGGATCGGTATCGAGCCCTACACATAAATAAGTTCCTTTTTGTTGTATTTGCTGAACCAACTGAGCTCTGTCCATTCTTAAATAATGCGGCAAAAAAACATCGCCTGGTTAAAATTTAATATTGGGGTAATCTGTTATCAACCCATCAACACCCATTGCTTTTAATTTCTTCATTTCAGCAGCATCATTCGGCGTCCAGGGTATGATTTCCATTTTTTTATCGTGACACTGCTTTATAAGTGTGGACGTAACCAGTCCTTTTTCAGGACTATAAATGGTTGGGATAAAACCAAGGTCTTTTATCTGCTGATCGAGGGTACGCTTATCATATCCTTCAATTAATAAAGCGGTTTTTATGCCAGGGTAATTTTTATGAAGGTATTGTAAGGTGCGCGGATCAAACGATTGTATGATTACCCGCTTGTCAATTAATTTATACCTGATTACCCCCATCAATAAATCAACAAATTCGGCTGGTTCAGGGTGGTAAATATTATCAGTAGACGGATTTGACTTTGTTTCAATATTATACATGGGCGGCGGCAGTTTATGTTGCACACTATAAGCTTCTGCACTGTCAATTACTGTTGCCAATGCCGGCTTGGTTGCAGGCATCTTTTTTTGTTTGGGAAACCTTACATTCGGCTTTAAGCCCACATCAAACTTTTGCGTTTCAGCAAAGGTCATTTCGTAGATATTCAGCTTTTTCTCCTCAGCCTCCGTTACATATGTTCCATCGGGCTTAGTAGTAATTTCGTGATTAAAAAACGGCTCATGGCTTAAAATAACCTGCTTATCTTTTGTAATTACCGCATCCATTTCAAGGGTTACCACCCCCAACTTTATCCCCTCAATCATGGAAGCAACCGTATTTTCAGGCATTAATCCCCTGCTTCCGCGGTGGCCCTGCAAATCAAAAACATTTCTTGATGATTCCTTCATATATGTGCTCATGTGACTTGTACATAATACCGACATGAACATTAAAAAAGCTGCAATAATTTTCATGAAGGTTTTGATTTTTCAGGTTAACCCGGATTTATTAAATTTTAAAAAACATTGTTTGTTTACATTATAGCTTGCAGAATAAGTTAGTGGCTTTTTGCTATGCCCAATGATGGTAAAAAAGTACAAGAGTGCGACGCAACGTAAGCTTTATAGTAGTAATAAAGCCCGGGACAAAAAAAAATATTAAACACTTATACCTTGTTATATTTAATGAACCGCCTCAACAACATTGGCTACTTCTTCTGAATTCATATTGGCATTGCGCATCGATATGCTTCGTGCTGCTGCACCGGCAAAATGTTTGAATGCTTCCTGCGAAACTGTATCATCACTCATCATTATGGGCACCCCGCTATCTCCACCTTCGCGAATGCTTTGAACCAATGGAATTTGGCCCAGGAAAGGAATATCATACTCATCGGCCAGGCGCTTGCCACCATCTTTTCCAAAAATATAATACTTACTATCAGGCAACTCGGCAGGTGTAAAATAGCTCATGTTCTCAATTAAGCCAATGATCGGAACTTTTACCTGCGCTTGTCCAAACATGGCAATTGCTTTTTTTGCATCGGCTAAAGCAACATCCTGCGGGGTTGTTACAACTACCACCCCGGTTAAAGGAACGGTTTGTACCATGGTCAGGTGAATGTCGCCTGTTCCCGGAGGCATGTCAATGATCAAATAATCCAGGTCCCCCCACAATACATCGTTTACAAATTGTTTAATAGCACTGCTGGCCATTGGGCCGCGCCAAACCACCGCATTTTTTTCATCAACCAGCAAGCCAATACTCAGTAGTTTAATACCATAACGCTCCAATGGAACAATCAAACCTTTGCCATTCACCTCTTTCATCATGGGCCGTTCCCCACGAACACCAAACATAATAGGCACACTGGGCCCATAAATATCTGCATCCATTAAACCCACTTTAGCGCCGCCTTGTGCCAGTGCCAGCGCAAGGTTGGCTGCAACTGTACTTTTGCCAACACCACCTTTACCGCTTACTACTGCTATAATGTTACGCACCTGGTCCAACACGCTTTTATTATCATCGCGTTTGGTAGTGGTGTTCGAAGTAAAGTTTACTGTTACTACTGCTTCTTTATTTACCAATATTTTTACCGCATTAATACAGGCCGATTTAATTAAATCTTT
>JBBSJX010000175.1:0-7999 GCA_038256825.1 Chitinophagales bacterium | reverse complement strand
TAGTGATTAAGAACTTGTGATATATTGATGGAAGTGTATTAATTTAACACTTCATACACTCATACATTTTTATGGTCCGATCTATATACCCCCCCCAACATCCTTGTAGCTTGACCGACTTCTGGCGGTTCACCCACTTGTACCTATTGTACTCTATTGAGCAATTACCTGCAGCCTAAACCACTTTTAAATAAATAAAGTGATTTTATATATGGGTATTAATGCCCAATTAACAATCAACTGCCGCAGTGTGCGACGCAACGGCTGCTTGTTTTATAACCAATGCTAAGTACATAAAAAAATAAAAATAGCTGCTTAGCAAAAGCAGCCATTTAAAAATAACAAGCTAAAATATTATCCCGGCATTTCGTCGGCCGAGGGGCCATACATACCCGGCACAGGTATATTAAGCAGGCGCAGGTAAACGGATAATTGCCCACGATGGTGCACCATGTGGTTGAGCACCATCCCTCGCACAACGCCCACACGGGGCATCTGAAAATACACCTGCGGCCCGTTGCGCAGGGTCCAGGTTTCCATCATCTTTTCGTCGCTGGCATTGTGCAGCGCATTTAATCCTTTCTCCAAATTTTCTTCAAAAGCTTCCAATAAAGCATTTTTATCATCCAGGGGTATAGGCTTATATTCAGCCTTTTCAAAATCCAGTTCATCCTTTTTTATGGTATCAAATAACCATCCGGGAATTTCTGCAACATGTGCTGCAAGCCTGCCCAGCGTCATTGATTTTTCATGAGGTTGCCATCCTAAATTATTGGCAGGCACGGCTGCCAGCATAGCCCGGGTTCCCATTGATTCGTGTTTTAACTCTTCATACAGCGGAGGTGATAATGTCATTTGCAAAAATTATTTAGATAAAAATAAACAATAGACACTGGCCTGAAAAATGTGATCCTGACTTTTAGTTGTAAACCTTAACTTTATTTTCATGGATCCCCAAAAATTTATTAAGCAATTAATACATCCCATTTTTGACACGCGTAGAACACGGGATATTTTTCACGTGAACCCAACGTTACCCCCATCGCGCAAAGAGCCCGAAAAAGTAAATATTGCTGTATACGATTTTGGTTCCTCCCACTTAGAAAAGAAGGACATTGAAAAGATGGAAGACCTGGTTGTTTTTAGAGACAATTCCAATATAACATGGATAAATATTGACGGCCTGAAGAAATCAGTTATTGAAGACGTTTGTAAAATTTTTGGCATTCACAACCTGATTGTAGAAGATATACTAAGCATTGGGCAGCGGCCCAAAATGGATGAAATTGATGATATTTTATATTGCCTTTTAAACATGCTCTACTTTAACGAACAGCGCAGTGCTGTGGAGGTTGAACAGATCAGCATTGTTTTAGGTCGCAATTTTGTTATCACCTTCCAGGAAGATCCTATCAGGGATGTATTTAATGTGCTTCGCGAAAAATTAAACTTACACAGTAGCCGGCTTAGAAACAAGGCTGCTGATTACTTATGCTATACTTTATTAGACATGATTGTTGACCATTATTTTGTTGTAATGGAAAAACTGGGTAATAAAATTGAGGTATTAGAAGAAGAGATTATCAGGAGAAGTCATGTAAAATCACTGGCCAAAATAAACAATTTTAGAAAAGAGGTAATTGTTTTACGAAGAAATGTAGCCCCCGTACGCGACCTGGTAAATGGATTTATAAAAAGCGAAAGTGATTTATTGGAGGATGCAAATACCAAGTATTATAAAGATGTGTACGACCATATTAACCAGGCAAACGAATTTGCTGAGAACTACAGGGATATGTTAAACAACCTGCAGGAATTATACATTAGCAAGGTTAACCTAAAGATGAACGAAGTGATGAAGGTAATGGCCGTGGTAACTTGCCTGCTTGCTCCGGCTACCGTTATCGGCGGCATTTTTGGGATGAACTTTAATGTAATTCCGTTTAGTGCTTCGCACTGGGCATTTTATATAACAGTAACCATAATGCTACTGATCATCCCGGTTATTATGATGATCCTATTTAAGAAGCGTGGTTGGTTTTAGCATTTCTTTATTTTTGCCAAAAAAAATAATGGCCTGGTTAATATTAGTTGTTGCTGGTTTATTTGAAGTGGGCTTTACCACCTGTTTAAAATTATCAAACAATTTTACCAATTATAAATGGGCAGCTGGTTTTTTCGTTTGCATTACTCTAAGTTTCCTGCTTTTAAATAAAGCTATACAAACCATACCTATTGGCACTGCCTATGGAGTTTGGACGGGTATTGGTGCGGTGGGTACCGTTATAATTGGGATTGTACTTTTTAAAGAACCTACAGATTTCTGGAGGCTCTTTTTTATATTTCTTCTAATAGGATCTATTGTTGGACTGAAACTAGTTTCAAAATAAAAGCAGGCTGAATAACTACTTTCAATACCAGCAAGGAGCCGTTTATTACCCTACACGCATAGGGCTTAATTACCAGTTTACTGCTGTCTAACCCAATTCCGCCTTTTGTTCCAATTACATAAAAAGGCGAAACCAGGGTGTCGCAAACTGTGCCATCTTTATACTTAAGTCGGTATATTCCTCCAGGCTGATTATCCAAATTTTGGCAGAAGTACAAATCATTTACCTTTTTAAAAAATTATTATGGACCAGGCGAGGTATCTAAACCCGCCATTGTTGCGTCGCACTCTTGTACTTTTTCATCTTTATGCAGCTCCAAAAAACATATAAGCTAAACTGATTGCAGTAATAATCCCCACCAGGTCGGCAAGCAACATGGCTCCAACAGCATAGCGTGTATTTTTTATTGACACAGCGCCAAAATAAACAGCAATCACATAAAAAGTAGTATCAGAAGAGCCTTGCATTATAGAAGCCAGCCGGCCGGCAAACGAATCCGCACCAAAAGTTTTCATCGTATCTATCATCATTCCCCTTGCTCCACCTCCACTTAACGGGCGTATAAGCGCTGTTGGCAATCCATCCACAAAACGCGTATCGGTGCCCATGGCTGCAAACAGGGTTTTAATACCATTAATAAGAATATCAAATGTGCCACTGGTACGCAACAGGCTAATAGCTGCCAGCATACCTACCAGGTACGGAATAATACGTACTGCCGTATCAAAACCATCTTTTGCCCCATCAATAAAAGCATCAAAAACATCTATTTTTTTATACACAGCACCAAAAACAATAACCAGGAAAATAAAAAGGATCAATCCATTACTCAATACACTTGAAAATGATTGCACCCCGGCGGCATCCAGCGTATTAAGGTATAGTACCATTATGGTAATGATAGCCGAAACCCCTCCCACCCAAGCCAATATAACCGGCTGTAAAACATTTATTTTTTGTTTAAAAGCTACAATCAGCATAGCTGCCATCGTTGCTATAAAGGTGGTGATCATACAGGGTATAAAAATATCCGTTGGGTTTGCAGATTTCATTGAGGCTCTTACAGCTATTATACTTACAGGTATTAGGGTAAACCCGGCGGCGTGTAAGCACAAAAACATAATCTGCGCATTCGACGCTGCCTCCTTGCTGGGATTTATTTCCTGCAGACTTTGCATAGCTTTTATGCCAAAAGGGGTTGCGGCATTATCCAGCCCCAATAAATTGGCCGAAAAATTCATCATCATATGGCCCATTGCAGGATGGCCTTTTGGAATATCAGGGAACAGCCGGGTGAAAAAAGGACCAATAATTTTCGACAAAAATCTAATACCGCCTGCCCTTTCGGCAATACTCATAAAACCCATAAAAAGCGCCATTATTCCAATCAGGCCCAAACTAATATTTACTGCGCTCTTGGTAGTTTCAATAATCCCGTCAGCTTTTTTTACCAGTTTGGTTTGTATGGACCGATAAGTATATACCTGTAACCCGGGATTTGCTTGCTGCATCAATTTTACCGAATCACCCGAGGCATCATGTGCAATCAAAACAGTTGCAGGATGGGCTGAATCTGCCGGTGTATAGCCATACCCTCCCAGGTAAGTTGCAAAATTTTCTCTGGATGTAATCCCGCTTTTTTCGGGAGCATCAATCATAGTATATCTAATGGTGTCATAAGCATCGTCGGATTTGCCCACCACCATTCGGCTAAAAATCTGGCTGTCGTCCGAAAAAACTGACCTCGAGGTTGCCACCAGTATTGCTACAATAATAAATGCCGACCAAATCCTGCTTAATGCCATAACCTTGTTTCAATTAATAATGCTAAAAGTACCCGTTTTACTATACCGGTTTACAAATATGATTGCCGCAACTTGCAAAAGTTTGAAGGTAAGGCATAGCCATAAAATTAATACCAAATCCGAATGCATATATTTGCGGCCCGAAAAAAGCAGGAACCTAAAAGCAAAACAACTTTTAGCTTACCACGCTTTGCGGCACAGAAAGCATCATTACAAATAAATAAAAAAACAGACATGGGTTTACAAGCAGGTATTGTGGGATTGCCAAATGTGGGGAAATCAACATTATTTAATGCGCTAAGTAATGCAAAAGCACAGGCAGCAAACTTTCCTTTTTGCACCATCGAACCGAATATTGGGGTGATTACCGTTCCCGACGATCGCTTAATTGAACTGGAAAAATTGGTTAAACCCAACCGTGTAGTACCTGCCACCGTTGAAATTGTGGATATTGCCGGCCTGGTAAAAGGCGCCAGTAAGGGCGAAGGTTTGGGCAACCAGTTCCTGGGAAACATCAGGGCCACCGATGCTATTATTCACGTGGTGCGTTGTTTTGAAGATGATAACGTTATTCACGTTGACGGTAGCGTTAACCCCATTAGAGATAAGGAAATTATTGACACAGAATTACAGCTAAAGGATCTGGAAAGTATAGACAAGAAAATTTCGAAGAACGAAAAGTTATCAAAAACCGGCGACCGCGAATTATTAAACGGCTTGGAAATATTAAAAAAACTAAAAGCACACCTTGAGCAAGGTAAAAATGCAAGGGGTTTTATTGTAAGTTCCGAAGATTTTGAAAAACATTTCGAAGATCTTTTCCTGTTAACTATGAAACCCGTTATTTATGTATGTAACGTGGACGAGAAAAGTGTAGTAACAGGCAATAAATTTACTGCAGATTTAATGGAGGCAATAAAAGACGAAAGCGCCGAAATCCTCTTTATCAGCGCAGCCATAGAAAGTGAAATTGCAGTTATGGAAAACTACGACGATCGCCAGCTTTTTTTAGAAGATATGGGTTTGACAGAAAGCGGTGTTACCAGGCTCATTACCTCTACTTACCGCTTACTAAATCTGGCCACTTATTTTACTGCCGGTGTTCAGGAAGTTAGGGCATGGACCATCACACAGGGAATGTTAGCACCGAAGGCTGCGGCAGTCATTCACACCGATTTCGAAAAAGGTTTCATCCGCGCCGAGGTTATAAAATACAGCGATTTTGTAAAGTTTGGTTCCGAAGCAGCCTGCCGCGATAATGGTAAACTTGCCGTACAGGGTAAAGATTACGTAGTGGAAGATGGCGACATCCTTCATTTCCGGTTTAACGTTTAACAAACCCCACTTTTTTATAGGAGCCTTTTCTAACAATCAACCCCGATTGTAGAAAAGGCTTTTTTGTACCCGGCATTTCCACTTTCGTAAACTTTTGTTGCGTCGCACTCGTGTACAATATCACTTTATTGAGCCATTGAAAACCAGTTATCCCCATAAAAAAATAGCCATCCCTAAGAATAGGGACGGCCTTTAACGATTGCTTGCCATATGAAAATCTTAATCAGCTAAACATAGCCGCAAGCTGGCATCATCTAACGTCGTTACCACATTAGCTGATTTAATAAATTTAAATTAGTTCTTAATAGCCTCAGTCTTTGCATCAGCAGAAGAATCGATAACGTTAACTACAGAATCTTTTACGTCCTGAACTGAATCAATTCTAGCATCAGCAGTTGAATCAATTACACTTGCAGTTGAGTCAATAGCATTCTCAGTGCTAGAACTATCGTTACAAGCTACGAATGCACCTAAAACCAATACGAATAACAGCTTTTTCATTTGTTGTGTTTTTATGTTTTGTGAATTTGATGTTTATACAGAAAGAATAAAAAGGTAACCCGCAGGTTCAAAAAATTATTATCATTTATTTTTGAGGCTTTTTTGGGTTACTTTTCCAATATTGGTGGTATTAAACTATGAACTGTGAAAACAGAAATAAACGAAGAAGCATTATTACTTGGATTGGCTAATAACGACGCAAAGGCTACTGAAACCATTTATAAAGACAACTTTAATATGGTGCAGTCCTTTATAATAAATAACAACGGTTCATACGACGATGCAAGGGATATTTTTCAGGAAGCCATGATTGTGCTTTACGAAAATGTTAAAAACAAATCCTTTGTACTAACCTGTAAAATCACAACGTATATCTATTCTGTAAGCAGGCGCCTCTGGCTTAAAAGGCTCCAGCATAATAATAAGTATTATGGTCAGGTAGAAAACATGGAAGAAACCGTAGCAGTTGAAGAAGATATAGATATCCAGGAAAAACGGAATACTGATTTTGCAATAATGGAAAATTCGCTCGGCAACCTGGGCGAACCCTGTAAAAGTTTACTGGAAGCTTACTACCTGCAAAAAAAGGACATGACTGAAATAGCAGAAATCTTTGGTTATACCAATGCAGATAATGCAAAAAACCAAAAATATAAATGCCTGATGCGACTAAAAAAATTGTTTTTTTCTCAATATAATAAAGGAGAGTAATTAAAATGGATGAAATTTTACTTTTAGATGCCATTGAAAGATACCTGGGGGGATCAATGAATGATGGCGAAAAAGATCAGTTTGAGGCCTTACGCAATAATTCACCCGAGATTGATCAAATGGTGGTGGAACATAAAATGTTCCTGCATCAATTAGAAAATCATGGGCAAACCCGTGACATGAAACATAATCTTCGCGAAATCCATTCAAATTTGATGGAGAACGGCGAGATAAAGGAAATCCCTATTAAACCTACAGGCAAAGTTTTACAAATTTGGAACAAATACAGAAGAGTAACCGCTATTGCAGCAACTATTGCAGGTGTTACAGCTTTATTTATTAGTGGATTGGTAACTTACTTTACTCCAATTCCCAATAAGCGTGACCTACAGTACTTAAGCAGCCAGGTTGAACAAATAAAGAGGACCCAGCATGCGCAAAGCAACCAGATTAATGATATTAAAACTAAAGTTCCGGAATACGAAACGCCCAGTAATGGAGGTACCAGTTTTTTAATTGATACAAAAGGTTTTTTAATTACCAATGCACATGTAGTTAGAGGAGCATCAACTATTTTGGTTCAAAATTCAAAAGGCCAGGAATTTAAATCTCAGATTGTTTACATAGATGAGGAGAAAGACCTTGCAATTTTAAAAATTGCAGATGAAGATTTTCGTCCTTATGCATCATTACCTTATAGTATTCGAAAATCAAACACCGATTTAGGAGAACATATTTTTACACTTGGCTTTCCCCGCGATGAAATTGTTTACAACGAAGGATACCTTAGTGCAAAAACTGGTTACAATGGAGACACCCTAAGCTTCCAAATGGCAGTTAGCGCTAACCCTGGTAACAGTGGCGGCCCTGTACTTAATAACAATGGAGAAGTGATTGGAGTTTTAAGCTCAAGCGAAACCACCGCCGAAGGCGTTGTTTTCGCTATTAAATCAAAAAATATTTTTAGAGCAGTAGAAGGTTTAAAGAAGGATACAAGTTATCAAAAATTGAAATTACAGTCTACTTCAAGTATAAAAGGCATTGCCCGTACACAACAAATCAAACAAATACAGGATTGCGTGTTTATGGTTAAAGGATTTTCTAAGTAAGAATACCCGTTTATAACGGCAGGGAGCAATAATAAGGTTCCGCACAATAGTGCGGGACTTTTTTATTGCTCCCTGTTTAGCCCACTTTGGCATAATGTAAACAATTGGCATAGTTTTTACATTGATTATAAATGAGTTGTAAGTATTC
>JBBSJX010000174.1:0-8003 GCA_038256825.1 Chitinophagales bacterium | reverse complement strand
ATAGCAGGATTGTGTCCGGCAATAGAAAGATGAAGTAGATTTAATGTAATAATGCTGCTGCATACCACGATTGCCGGTCACAGACCTTCAACGATTAATATTTTAAGTGGCGCTGCGCTAACACTTAAACTAATTGAGTTTTCTTTACAAAAACAGAAGAATGTTTTTCGCTGCAATACACTCTTATAATACATACATCTTGCTCAACCCCTATTCAAGTTGTTAACATTGGCACCAGCCAATCGGCTTTAATTATTTTTGCAAATTATAAGTTCGTTTAGCATATGCAACACCTCAGCAATATTCATTTTAAAAATGAGTTTACTACTCACTTTGATGGCGATGATACAGGAAACCTGCAACCCCGGCAAACACCAGGTAAGTTGTATAGTAAAGCAATTCCAACCCCGGTACAAAAGGTTGGTTTATTAGCATGGAGCAACGAGCTGGCAGCGGAATTAGAACTGGTTAATCCATTAGATGAAACTGCAGATAAGGATAATGCACAGGCCGATATAGAAATTTTAGGAGGCAACCTTGTTACACCTTCCATGCACCCTTATGCGGCTTGCTATGCCGGGCACCAGTTTGGTAATTGGGCCGGGCAACTGGGCGATGGAAGGGCCATCACATTGGGAGAATTGCAAACATCAAATGAAAAATCGTGGGAGCTGCAACTAAAGGGTCCTGGCAAAACGCCTTATAGCCGCTCGGCTGATGGTAGGGCTGTGTTAAGGTCTTCGGTTCGGGAATATTTAATGAGTGAGGCCATGCATTATTTAGGTGTGCCAACCACCCGTGCGTTAAGCCTGGTTACTACCGGCGATAAAGTAATGCGTGATATGTTTTATAATGGTAACCCTGAGTTTGAACCCGGGGCTATTGTAATGCGGGTTGCACCAACATTTATTCGCTTTGGCAATTTTGAAGTATTGGCCGCCCGCCGCGAAATGGAGAACCTAACTAAATTAGTTGACTGGACCATTGAAAAATACTACCCCCTCTTAACAGGAGCGGATAATATAATTAACTGGTTTAAGGAAGTGGTGGCGTATACCATTGCCATGATAGTGGAATGGCTGCGGGTAGGCTTTGTGCATGGAGTGATGAACACAGATAACATGTCCATTTTAGGATTAACTATTGACTATGGCCCATTCTCTTTTTTGGATGACTTTGACCTAAACTTTACGCCCAATACTACCGATTTGCCGGGAAGAAGATATGCCTTTGGCCGCCAGGCTTCAGTAGCAAAATGGAACCTGAGCTGCCTGGCCAGTGCCATAGCACCATTAGCTGATGAAGAAAAATTAATTGAAGCCTTAAACAGCTACGACGATTTGTATTGGGCAGCGTATTACAATATGATGGTTAATAAAATGGGGCTGGATGAGGTGAGAGAAACAGATCCATCGTTGATAGTTAGCCTCGAAAATATGTTGGCAAAGGTTAAACCGGATATGACCATCTTCTATCAACTATTGATAACAGTACACCAAAAAGAAGACAATGATTACGTGCGCCATTTTGCTGAAAGCTTTTACCATGAATTAAGTGATGAGGAAATACATCTATTTAATAGTTTAATGAAAGATTATGTGGCGAGGATTGAAACAAATACTATTTCAAAAAAAGCCTGGATGGATAAAATGAAGCAGCATAACCCACGCTTTATTTTACGAAATTATTTATTGCACAACGCCATACAGGAGTTAGAACAAGGCAACAACGAACTTTTTATAAAATTGCAGCAGGCTTTAAAAGAACCGTATAGTAATAAGTATGATGCGTTTTTTGTAAAAAGACCAACATGGGCAACGCAAAAAGCCGGGTGCTCTATGTTAAGTTGTAGTTCGTAACAAAGCACCCGGCCGTTAATTAATGTTATACAGTACAAGTGAGTGACACAACGATGATGCCATAAAAACAAATGCTGGCTACCAAATACTTTTAAATTATTTTGAGTGACTTGCTTCCGGTTTATCATTGGCCGGATTTACATATTCGTTCGTCCAGAATTCGGCGTTACTAATGTTAAGTTTTACAGGATCGAACACTGGGTCGAGGCCCATTTTCTTTTGTCGTTCATAATCCCTGAGCGCAGCTATGGCAGGTTTTTGTAAAATGAGAATGGCAATAATATTTAACCAGGCCATTATACCTACACCTAAATCTCCCAAATCCCAGGCAAGCTGCGCTGTTCGTACGCAGCCAAAAAATACGGCCCCCAGCATACCAAATTTTAACAGCAGCATTAAAACCGGCCCACCGCGGGTACGGGTTAAAAAGGCTACGTTGGTTTCGGCTATGTAGTAGTAGGCCATTAAAGTAGTAAAGGCAAAAAAGAACAATGCAATAGCTACGAGGTAGCTGCCAGGGCCAATATATTTTTCATCAAAATGCTCCTGTCCACTAAATGCTTTGTCAATAGCAGCTTGTGTATAAGTAGCACTACCATCTTTATGCTGCACACCATTTTGCGTGTAGTAAACCCCATGGTCAACAAGCAGTTCGTCACCAGTACCTTTTACGTTATACATTCCCGTAATAAGGATCATAAATGCGGTGGCAGTGCAAACAAACAAGGTATCAATGTATACCGAAAATGCCTGCACCAGGCCTTGCTTAGCAGGATGCGAAACTTCGGCCGCCGCTGCCGGGTGTGGCCCCGTACCCTGGCCAGCTTCGTTTGAATAAACACCACGCTTTACACCAATGGAAATCATGGCGCCGGCTATTCCACCAAAGGTGGCATTTGCACCGAAAGCGCTGGAAATAATCAACTGTAATATGGCCGGGATTTGGGTGTAGTTAATCACAACAATAACTACTGCTACAATTATATATGCAATGGCCATAAAAGGAACTACGTATTCGGCAACGCTGGCAATGGTTTTAATACCTCCAAAAATAATGAGGCCAAGCAGGAGTACCAACACAATGCCAATAGAAAAATGACTGAATAAAAAAGCATTATTTACCGCCGAGGCAATAGCATTGGCTTGTACACCAGGTAATAAAAAACCCGTTGCTAAAATGGTGGCCAATGCAAACAGCCCCGCATATACTTTTCCTATAGATTTATTTTTAAAACCTTTTTCAATATAAAAGGCCGGGCCTCCACGGTATAAGCCATGTTCTTTTACTTTATAAATCTGGGCTAGTGTTGATTCAACAAAAGCAGAGCCTGCTCCTAAAAATGCAACCAGCCACATCCAAAAAACTGCCCCGGGACCACCGATAAAAATAGCGGTAGCAACACCGGCGATATTACCCGTACCTATGCGGCCCGATAAGGATACGGCCAATGCCTGGAAGGATGAAATGCCTTCTTTGGATTTTTGGCCTTTGAACATTACCCTGATCATTTCCTTAAAAAGCCGCAATTGAAAAAACCGCATGCGCAGCGAAAAGTAAATACCTACCAGTAACAGTAAATAAATTAATACATCGCTCCAGATGATTCCATTCGCCATCCTCACCATGTTTTCAAAGCCTTCCATACAGTGCACGTTTTTATGTTGATAAAGCAGCTAATGTAAATACACAATATGGTTTTAACAGCATTTTTTAGAATAATCGTGCGAACCATTTGCGAAATCCAATACATTCAGGAGCAACAAACTAATTAAGGTTTGATTTTTGGTATTGAAATAAACAGGTCACCTTTATTACATTTTTAAACGTGCAGGTAAGTAAACGTGAAAGGACTTATCCAATACATTTTCGGTTTTATCTTATCTTGCGACCCAACTTTTTTGTTATACATTACTATGAAGAAATTACTCCTTGTTTTTGTTCCCTTATTCCTGTTTTCTTTTTTTGCAAAAGCCCAATACCGGGTAAATTCGCCTGCCTTACAGTGGGTGGACAGTGTATTCTATTCATTAAGCAATGAGCAACGGATTGCCCAGCTCATGATTATTCGTGCTCACAGTAACCTGGGCGAATCGCATATAGCCGAAGTGGTTGACCAGATTAATAAATACAACGTAGGCGGTTTGTGTTTTTTTCAGGGTGGCCCGGTACGCCAGGCCAACCTTACCAATAGGTACCAGGGTTTGGCCAAAACACCTTTAATGATCAGCATCGACGGTGAGTGGGGGCTGGGCATGCGTTTGGACAGTGTAATTAACTTTCCCCGCCAGCTAATGATTGGTGCTGTGCCCGATGGGCAATTGGTTTACCAGTTTGGCCGTGCAGTAGGCGAGCAATGTAAACGCCTGGGCGTGCAGGTAAACTTTGCTCCGGATGTGGATGTAAACAACAACCCAGATAACCCGGTTATAAACGACCGGAGTTTTGGCGAAGACAAATACAGGGTAGCACTTTTTGGTACCCAATACATGAAAGGGATGCAGGATGTGGGTGTAATGGCTTGCGCAAAACACTTTCCTGGCCATGGCGATGTAGCTGTTGACTCGCATTACGACTTGCCGGTTATAAATAAAACAAGAGCTCAATTGGATTCGCTGGAGTTATATCCTTTTCGTAAACTTATAAACGAAGGAGTGGGTAGTATAATGATAGCACACCTTTATATTCCTTCCATCGATTCTACCCCCAACCAGGCTACCTCACTTTCGTTTAGTAATGTTACCAAATTGCTGAAGAACGAGTTGAACTTTAAAGGCCTCACTTTTACCGATGCATTAGAAATGAAGGGGGTAACAAAGTTCTATCCTGCAGGAGCGGCTTCCGTTCAATCCCTCATTGCCGGCAACGATATGCTTTGTCTTCCGGTGGATGTTCCGGGAAGCATTGCCAGTGTATTACAGGCTATAAACGATAGCTTGATTACATGGGATGATATTAACAGCCGGGTACGAAAAGTTTTACTGGCTAAGTACAAGCTTGGATTAAACGATGTAAAACCTATAGAAACGGAGGGCCTGGTAAGCGATATCAACGCACAAACCACTTATATTAATGAGTTGCTTGCCGAAAACGCTCTTACCTTATTGCGCCAGAATGATAAGGAACTATTGCCAATGAAACCGGGTAAAAAAATTGCTTACCTGGGTATTGGCCTGGATACCCTAAATCTTTTTGGAAAAAACCTGCAAAAACAATTCAAAGCTGATCCATACTTTTTTGATTATAAAAATGATTTGGGAACAGTAAGCATGTTGGTGTCAACATTAACACAAAAGTATGATGCAATTATAATCGGTGTTCATAATTACAGCCGCAGGCCAGCCAATAACTTTGGATTAAGCCAACCGGCCATTCAATTAATTAAGCAGGTGCAACAACAAATGCCTGCAATAACTTTTGTGTTTGGTAATCCATATGCCATTCGCAATTTTGATGAAGCCCCAAACCTGGTAGCCGCGTACGAGGATATGGATGCTACCCACCAGGCAGCAACCGATTTGCTTTCAGGTTCTACAATCGCTAAAGGAAAACTGACCGTTACGGTGAGCGATAGCCTACATTATGGAGAAGGAAATAATTATAACTATTATTTTCCTCCTGCAATACCCGAAAGTGTTGGTTTAAATTCCAAAGTTCTTCAATCAATCGATTCTATTGCAAACGATGCTATCGCTAAAGGTGCTACGCCAGGTTGCGTGGTTTTAGTTGCAAAAGATGGCAAAATTGCTTTTCAAAAAAGTTACGGTTATACCAATTACGATAAAGCCCAGCCGGTAACCACCGATATGATTTACGACCTGGCCTCCGTAACAAAAGTTACTGCTACAACCCTCTCTGTAATGAAGTTGTACGAGCAGGGAAAATTAAATTTAAACCGTACCCTTGGTTACTATTTGCCCTGGGTTCGGGGTACAAACAAAGCAAACATCCAGCTTAAAAACTTATTGATCCACCAAGGCAGGCTTGTTTCTTATATTCCATTTTATAAAGAAACCATCGATAGCTTTGGATATCCCAAACCTGGTATTTATGCGCCCACCCAAACTCCGGAGTTTAGCATTCGTGTAGCCGAAGGGGTGTACTTGCGCAACGATTACCACGATACTTTATACAAGAGAATACTGGATAGTAAACTGGAAGCTCCCAATAAATATGTGTACAGCGATAACGATTTTATTTTCCTTGGCAAAGTGGTGGAAGCCATAACAGGTCAAACGCTCAACGATTATACCCGCGAAAACTTTTACCTGCCCTTACGCATGATGACTACTTCGTTTAAACCTACTGAACACTTTCCATTAAACAGCATAGCGCCAACGGAGCACGATAAAAATTTCAGGGCACAGTTACTTCGCGGCGATGTGCACGATCCCGGTGCTGCCATGTTTGGCGGTGTTGCAGGTCACGCAGGGTTGTTTAGTAATGCATACGACCTGGCCCAGTTATATCAATTACTTTTAAATGGTGGTACGCTAAACGGGGTACGATTGCTTAAGAAAAAAACAATCAACGACTTTACCGCTTACCACAGTAAAATAAGCCGCCGTGGCTGGGGCTTCGATAAACCAGAAAAGGATAACGCATCCCGTAAGGAGCCTTATCCCACAAAAAGCGCTTCTCCTCAAACATTTGGTCATACCGGTTATACCGGCACCTGTGTTTGGGTCGATCCCAAATACAACCTGGTATATATATTTTTATCCAACCGCGTTACCCCCGACGATCAGCCTAAACTGCTACGCATGAACGTTCGTAGTAATATTCACGAAATTATTTATGAGGCAATGCGCAAGTAAATGAGATGATATTTATAATGAAAGCCAGGCCTTATCGCCTGGTTTTTTTATGATCCAAACTTTTTGTATTTCAAATCAGCATTCTTGCGTCGCACTCTTGTACTTGAATATTCATGGCATCGGCACTTTCTTTTTTCCAGGTAAATAACATAATCATCTTCTTCAAAACTCAGTTAGTTTAACCCACATTGCAGTTAACCCTCAGTTAGTTTAAGTGTTCCAACGGATCACTTAAACTTTACATGATAGCAGGACTGTGTCCGGCAAAAGAAAGATGAAGAAGATTTAATGTAATAATGCCACTGCCTACCACGATTGCCGGTCACAGACCTTCTCAATTAATTTAAGTGTTCCAACGGATCACTTAAAATTTACATGATAGCAGGACTGTGTCCGGCAGTAGAAAGACGAAGAAGATTTAATATTATGATGCCACTGCATACCACGATTGCTGGTCACAGACCTTTACAATTAATTTAAGTGTTCCAACGGATCTCAGTTAGTTTAAGTGTTCCAACGGATCACTTAAACTTTACATGATAGCAGGACTGTGTCCGGCAGTAGAAAGATGAAGAAGATATAATGTAATAATGCCGCTACATACCACGATTGCCGGTCACAGACCTCAACGATAATTAGTTTAAGTGGCGCTGCGCTAACACTTAAACTAATTGAGAGGTTCTGCAACACTTTGAGCTTGTATAAATTACTTGACAACTGTAATCCTATCATCTTTAATAATGAGCGCATCCAAAACCTGAGGCATAAGAGGAAGCAGATGCTTCAGCGTATTTCTGTAAACATCCAGAACAATTATCAGGCAGGGGAGATTATTTATGTTTTGTTGATAAGGAATATGTTTATCAACAACAATCCATGCATCAAAATCATTTTCTTTTAGCAACAGTAATAACTCACCATTTTTAATTCCATTCCACAACATATCTTTTACAGTGTATACATCATATGTATAAGGAAAGTGATGCTTTAAACGAATATCTATATTTTCATCTAATAATATTTTCATGCAGAACATTCAGTAATAAACTTTTGAGCGGCCATTTCAATCACGCCTTCAGCTTGTTGGCGTGTAACCGATGGGAAGCCAATAAGAAATTCGTCTAAAGATTCCTCTTCCAAATAATCAAACAATGTTTTTACTGTTACCCTCGTTCCTTTAAACACCGGTGCTCCACCTGCTAAACCAGTTATTATTTCCACATATGCCTGTTTCGAGTTCATAAAATCTTTTTTTAAAGTTACTAACAACTAATCATTCTTCTCTTTACCGGTTGGTTTTAAGTGTTCCATCGGATCACTTAAATTTTT
>JBBSJX010000173.1:0-8006 GCA_038256825.1 Chitinophagales bacterium | reverse complement strand
AAGCAGGATTTAAAAATACTGAGTTGAATATGGGTGTCTATATAAACTCAAGTATTAAACTGTGGATAGACGGTGTAATGAAACAGAAGTAAGTAGGAGAGAGTGCATGTCTTGTCAGAGCTTCCTCTGGACAAAAAGCATTGATGCTGGTATTAATTATAATGACCAGAATGAGTAGATTGAAGAAAAGAAGTGCTATAATTCCTTAATAAAAAAGCCCTCATCTTCGATGAAGGCTTTTTTAGTGCCCAAGACTGGATTCGAACCAGCACATCCTTGCGAACGCTGCGACCTGAACACAGTGCGTCTACCAATTTCGCCACTTGGGCAAGTGTTTTTTTATTTTCCTATTCCTAAATGCTTTTAGCCTTAAGCCTTCCGCCTTAAGCGTTCCGCCCTTCGCTTTCCGCCTACAGGTTTCCACTTTTAGTATTAAGTTTTTCACCCTCAGCTTTCTGCCCTCAGCGTTAAGCATTCCGCCTTCCGCTCTCAGCTTTACGCCCAAGCGTTAAGCCTTATGCCTTCCCCTGCAAATATAGAAAAACAAGCCCCTCATCAATCAATCCCAAAAAATATTATCAGGTAAGCTGCCTGCTCTTCCAACCGATTAATAACACCCCCATTATTACCAGGGCTGTTCCCATAAGCTGTTCAAAAAATATGGGTTCGTCTAAAATATAATGTGCCTGTATAATGGTAGATACCGGGCCAATGCCCGAAATAATGGCCACATTGTTTGAGCCAATCCGCTTAATACCACTGGCTACTAAAAAGCTGGGAATTACGGTGGCGATAATTCCTAAAGCCAGTCCATACCACCACAAACCCATTCCGGTGTTTAAGGTGTGGTAATTGCCGGCAATCGTAAAGTGAATAAATATGCCCGTTGTGGCCGATAGCATGGCATAGGCTGTAAACTTTGCCGCCCCAATAACGGGGATCACTTTGCCGCTGCCGGCGATGTAAATGGAAAATGTGATGGCGCAAAGAAACACCAGGAAACTGCCCCAGTAAAAATTGGGGTTGCCGGAATCCAAACCAATTTCGCCGTAATAGGCCAGTGCTATACCCAGGTAGGTGAGTGCTAAGGCTACCACCTGCATACGTGAGATTTTTTGCCTGAACAAAAAAACATTGATGAGTACCGTAAAGGTGGGGTATAAAAAAAGGATCAACCTTTCAAGCCCGGCAGAAATATATTGAAGGCCTGCAAAATCAAAAAAACTGCTGAGGTAATAACCAAACAAACCTAATAAAACCACGTAAAGCCATTGTTTGCTGGTCATGCGTTTATTGCTTTTTTGCTGCCCGGTAATAAAGGCAGCGCCCAGGTAAAATGGCAGGGCAAAAATCATTCGCAGTGTAAGCAGGGTAAGTGCGTCGGTCTGCGTATCGAGAAACGCTTTTTTTACAAAAATAGCTTTGGTTGAAAACAGGATGGCGCCTGCAAAGGTGATGATAAAACCAGCAAGGGTAATTTTATGGGTAGCCTGGTTTGCGATAACGAAGGATTAGCAGGTGAAGGAAAAAACAGTTAATGGACTACAAGAATTATGAGCCATTTAAAAATAAAGAGATTGCTGAATAAAGTATAAAATGTACAAGAGTGCGACGCAACGGCTGCTTCAACTAAGTTATACAGCACGGTTCATAACCTTATTTATTCTAATCCAAATCATCCATCAACAGTTTATTAAAAAATTAAGCCGATACATTAAAATCCCTCAAGGCATCGTTCAGGCTGGTTTTTAAATCGGTGCTGGCTTTGCGCTTTCCTATAATCAGGGCGCAACTAACATTGTACTCGCCTGCAGGAAACTTTTTAAGGTAGCTGCCGGGAATAACCACGCTGCGTGCCGGAACGCGTCCTTTGTATTCAACCGGCTCATCGCCGCTTACATCAATAATTTTGGTTGATTGGGTAAGCACCACGTTGGCGCCTAAAACCGCTTCCTTTTCTACAATCACGCCTTCTACCACAATAGCGCGGCTGCCAATAAAACAGCCATCTTCAATAATAACCGGGCTGGCCTGCAAAGGCTCCAAAACACCGCCAATTCCTACGCCGCCACTCAGGTGAACATCTTTACCTATCTGCGCACAACTACCCACGGTAGCCCACGTATCCACCATAGTGCCTTCACCAACATAAGCGCCAATGTTTACATAACTCGGCATTAATACAACATTGCGGTCTAAAAAAGCACCATAACGGGCTACGGCATGCGGCACGGCACGTACACCCATTTCCTTGTAATTGCTTTTTAGTTTCATTTTATCGTAAAACTCAAACGGCGGCAAAGTGTAGGTTTCCATTTGCTGTATTCCAAAATACATGAGGATGGCCTGCTTTACCCACTCGTTTACTACCCAGCCATTTTCGGTTGGTTCGGCTACACGCAGCCTGCCTTTATCTACTTCTTCAATGGTATCTCTTACCGCTTTTTCGTATTGTTCGGTCTTAAGTAGCCCGCGGCTTTCCCACGCCTGTTGTATTAATGCTTTTAATTCCATTTTTAAAATTTTGGCAAAAATACATTGTTTACAAAAACCAGCCGGAACATAATCATCGGCTATGTAAGCGGTGACGCGGCGTAAATCCCCGGTTGGTTGTTTACAAGGTAGTCGCGGCTTTCTTTGGAGTTTTTTGCCATGGAGGTATAGGCCTGGGAAAGCGGCACGTTGTGCGATGCCTTATAAATTGCCCAATGCACAAAGCCTTTTTCGGACGGTGAAGGGGCATTATAACCTATAATTTTATTATCATTTACCAACAAATACATGGGAAAATTGTTGATGCCCAACTGGCGCAACAGGTTAACTTTTTGCGGTCGGTTGCGGGCATAAAAAACATGAATGCCTTTTAATGACCGCTCCTGAACCATTTGCTTCCAGGCAGCTTTGCGCTCAATATTTTCAATACAAATATTTAAAAACACCACATTGGTATCGCCCTCAAAATAAGTTTGTAATGCTTGCGCATAGGGCATTTCCTTAATGCAGGGCGGGCAGGTGGTAAACCAAAAATCAACATAAACCGTTTTGCCGGCAAGTTGAGCCGTATTAAAAAAAGTACTGTCAGTGGTTTCCAGCTCCATTGCCGGAAAAGTTTTATTTAAAAAACGGTCGAAATTTTGTGCAAGCGTTGGGTTATAAACAAACAATCCCTGTGCAGGGCAATGGTTACCGTTCAATAAGAAAATAATAAAAATTAAAATCCGCGTCATGTAAATTTTTTGGTATCGGGCATGGGTACAATTAGGGTCATCGTTGCGTCGCATTACGTTCATCGGCAAACCATTGGTCATCTTTCGGTTGCATGAAACAGTTACTCCTTCTTGGTTTACATTTACGTTTTTAAAATAGGGCTGCAAATAGGTGCCTGATAATTTTAACTACAATGCAATTGTACACCGAAAATAATGCTGCCAAATTAAAAATTGCATTCGATGCCAAGCGTGCCTACCAAAACGGAACAGGCCTGGGCCATTACAGTCGAACCTTAATAACCTCTTTAGCCACCCTGCACCCGGAGCATAATTATTATTTATGTGCCCCCAAAATTACCGACCGGTTTAATATTGAACCGTATAAAAATATAGTAAACGTTACACCACAATCTTTTATTTCAAAAAAGTTACGTTCGCTTTGGCGGAGTAGCGGAGTGAAAAATGACCTGCTAAAATTGGGGGTAGATATTTATCACGGGTTAAGCCACGAAATTCCGGTGGGCATTCATAAAACGGGTATTAAGTCAGTAGTTACCATCCACGACCTGATTTTTGAACGCTACCCCGAACAATACAAATGGCTGGACGTACAGATTTACAGGAAAAAATTTAAATATGCCTGCCAACATGCCGATCATATAATTGCCATCAGCATCCAGACTAAAGAGGATATCATAAAATATTACAACATACCCGAAGAAAAAATTACTGTTTGCTACCAAAGTTGCAATCCCATTTTTGAACACACGGTAAGTGAGCACGAAAAGGAACGGGTAAGAACATTATATGATTTACCGTCTGCGTTTTTTTTATATGTAGGTTCAATCATCGAGCGTAAAAACCTGTTGAATATTTGCAAGGCATATGCATTATTGAATGATAACATCAGTATTCCGCTAGTGGTTATTGGCGAAGGAGATGGTTATAAAATCGAGGTAAAAAAGTTTGTTGCCGAAAATAACCTGTACAACAAGGTCATCTTTCTATCGGATAACCCGGTTGCACAAAGTAATCCTGCCTTCAGGTCGGCATCCGATTTTCCTGCCATTTACCAAATGGCTACTGCAATGGTTTATCCATCGGTTTTCGAAGGTTTTGGCATCCCTGTATTGGAAGCACTCTGGAGCAGAATACCCGTTATAACTTCCAATATTTCGTGCCTCCCCGAAACAGGGGGCGATGCGGCGTTTTATGTAAACCCTTATCAACCCGAAGAAATTGCCAACGCATTCACCACAATTTTAAATAATAAGGAACTGGTGGCCCAAAGGGTTATAAAAGGTCTGGCCCATGCACTAAAATTTACTACCGCAAATTGTGCAGAAGCAGTGTACCAGGTTTACCTTCGCCTGTAATGACAGATTTTACTCCCGATGTAGAAAAATGCCTGGAGGTTTTAGCCAGTGGTGGTATCATTCTCTATCCCACCGATACGGTATGGGGCCTGGGTTGCGATGCAACCAATGCTCAGGCAGTTGAAAAACTTTTAAAACTCAAAGGCAAGCCGGAGCAAAAGGGTTTAATCGTAATTCTAGGATCGGAGCGGGATGTGCTGCAATATGTAGCCAATCCCGATTTAAGCGTTTTCGATCATTTACAAACGCTTACTAAGCCCACAACCGTTATTTATGAAACCGGATTAGGTGTTGCCAATGGTGTTTTAAATGCCGACGGCAGTATTGCCATACGCCTGGTTTCTGAAGATTTTTGCCGCCACCTGGTAAAGCGTTTCCGCAAGCCCATTGTTTCTACATCTGCAAATTTTCATGGCGAGCCTTCTCCGCCGGATTTTAATTCCATTAATAAATTGCTTAAACAGCAGGTTGACTATGTTGTAAAATACAGGCAGAATGAAAATAAGCCTGCTGCTGCATCCTCAATTATTCGTTTTAAAAAGGATGGAACATTTTCGGTTATCCGGTAAAAATTTTTTTTGTGTGTTTATAATAATCGGGTAGTTACGCCGTTTATATTTTGCCTGTTTGGCAAACTAATTGTGATATTCCTATTTAAACCGTACTACTATGCCACTTATAACACTCGACATTCCACAGAACAAAATGCCCCTTGTAAAAGATTTTATGCAGGTAATCGGGCTAAAAGAAAAAACTTTAAAAACGGGACAAACTGCTTATTATACCCAGGGACATCCTTCATCGAGGCAAAATCTACCCAATTTTACCGTTTCATCAACTAAAGGATGGGAATTTTTTATCAACGAATTGGAGTTTGAATAAAAAACTTATCCCCCGTAATCCCGGCAAAGTAACTAGTAATTTTACGGGTTTTTGATTAAAATTGGACAGTAACCAGATTTTGCTGAACGCTTATCTTTGCGGCACTCATGTTTATAGATTGCAGCAATAAAGAAAAAGTGGTTTTTGAGAAAATAGCCCTTGCTTCAAAGCAATTGCATATGCCCGCTTTTATAATTGGCGGCTTTGTTCGCGATAAAATTATTGGACGCATTACCAAAGATGCCGATATTGTTTGCCTGGGCGATGGGATTGCATTAGCAAATTCGTCTGCCAGGTATTTTCATCCAAGGCCCCATGTATCATTCTTTAAAAATTTTGGTACAGCCCATATTCGGGTCGAAGATCTTGAAATAGAATTTGTTGGAGCCCGAAAAGAGAGCTATAACTTGGAAAGTCGTAAACCCGATGTGCTTCCCGGAACCCTTGTTGATGATCAGAATAGAAGGGATTTTACAATCAATGCGCTGGCGGTCAGCCTGTCCGAAGAGGATTACGGCGATCTGGTGGATCCCTTTAATGGCATCAGCGATATAGAAGCGAAAATCATCCGCACCCCCTTACCCCCTTTACAAACCTTTAGCGACGATCCGCTGCGAATTTTACGGGCTATCCGTTTTGCTTCCCAGCTTCATTTTACTATTCATCCCGAAACCTTACAGGCTATTATCGACAATAAAGACCGCATTAAAATTGTCTCGCAGGAACGGATTACCGATGAACTCAATAAAATAATGCTGTGCGATAAACCCTCCATTGGGTGGGACCTGTTGTTTAAAACAGGTTTGTTGCATATTATTTTTCCTCAAATGGTTGACCTGGCAGGTGCCGAAAATATTGATGGTCTTGGCCATAAGGATAATTTTTATCATACGCTACAAGTTGTGGATAATATATGTGCCCATACCAACGATTTATGGTTGCGTTGGGCTGCGTTGTTGCACGATATTGGCAAGCCTGCTACCAAACGTTTTGAGGATGGCCATGGCTGGACTTTTCATGGCCATGAAGTGGTAGGTGCCCGCATGGTGCCCAAAATTTTCACTAAGCTCAAACTACCACAAAATGAGAAAATGAGGTTTGTGCAAAAACTGGTTGAATTGCACCTGCGGCCAATAAGCCTGACAAAGGAAAATATAACCGATAGCGCTATTCGCCGTTTGTTGTTTGATGCGGGAGAAGATATTGAAGCGCTGATGACTTTGTGTAATGCAGACATCACCAGTAAAAACAAACAAAAAGTAAAACGTTACCTCCAGAATTTTGAAATGGTACACCAGCGGCTTTTGGAGGTGGAGGAAAGCGACCGGATGCGCAACTGGCAACCACCGGTTACCGGCGAAATGATTATGGACACCTTTAATCTGAAACCCGGCAAGAATGTTGGAATAATAAAAGATGCCATTAGGGAAGCAATTCTCGACGGCATTATTCCCAACACATACGAGGCGGCCCATGTTTTTATGTTACAAAAAGGACATGAATTGGGTCTCGTTGTAACCACCTAAATAGTTCATTCAAAATATTCCGGTGTATGGTTCGTAGCGTTTTTTGTTGATTTACAGTCCGATTGCACAAACAAAAAATTATCTGTTAGCTTTACCTTTCCAAAAAAGTACCCTATACTAATGGCCGTATTAAAATTCAGAGCATATTTCGAAGAGGATGATAGCGTTTACCGCGATATCGTAATAAAGCACAAACAAACCTTTGCCGATCTTCATTTAGCCATACTTAAATCGTATGAATTCGATTCAAAGCACCAGGCAACCTTTTATCGCAGTAACGATTTATGGCAGCGTGGTCGCGAAATCTCTTTTCAAAAGTATGATAAGACCTATAAAGTGGAGCCGCTCATAATGAGCGAGGTTACCATAGGATCCGAAATAAAAGACCCCAACCAAAAATTTATTCTTGAATACGACTTTGCCCGCCATTGGGTTTTCCTGGTTGAATTGATATCAGTAAGCAAAGAAGAAAGCATGAAAGTTACCTATCCGTCCACTTCAAGGTCCGAGGGTATTGCCCCTCCCCAGTATGGTACAAAAAGCCTGTTAGGCGACAAATTTGTTGATATTGAAGAGAAGTATGACCTATCTGCTTCAGCCGAAGGTTTTGGCCGCGAAGGTGATGCAGAAGAAAATGATAGCGACGATGAAACCCACGAAGAGGAACAGGACGATGAGGGAAAAGAAGAATTTTAATTTTTTTATGAACCCGGCTGCAGGTTGAAAACCCTACGGTTAGTTGTTCAAATATGTTCACTATAAAGGTCATCTTCTACAGGTGGCCTTTTTTATAATGGAAAATTTTTTAATAGATTTGGCGCAGGCAATTGCAAACCGTGGTTCGCCTTTGCATGCCAGAGATGCAATAATTTTGTACCGTCTTTTTGCGGAACTCATAATTAAAATTGTTGGTTAAACTTTAAGGGTAAATGTCGCTGGCAATGAAGGGGCGAAAGTTTAGTTCAATATCACAATTGCACCAACCGATTGCGCACGATTATGAAAAATGCTTT
>JBBSJX010000172.1:0-8007 GCA_038256825.1 Chitinophagales bacterium | reverse complement strand
TTAAAATAAGAAGTTTCGTTTTGTGCTACCTGGTATTTATCAATAATAGCGTACAGCGTTTTGTTTTCAAAAAGCATATCCTTTCCTTTAACAAATAACTCCTCTGCTTTAAACGGTTGGCCGCCTATTTTTACTATGGAAGCTGCTTTTAATAAATCAATGGAACTGGATAGTCCGCCACTGGTGTTCAGCATTTTTACATGAGTGTTTTTGCCGGACACATTTTTAAAAACCAGTCTTCCCTGGTCATCTTTTAAAGTGTCGGCTGTTTTTTGCGTATTGATAAATATAGATGCATTATTCCACCGTATTCCATCTGCAAAAATATTGCTTGCCTCATCTTTTAATAACATGCTATCTACCTCTATTTCTTCAATGCTTGAGGTTATTTTTTTTCTTTCATTTTCTAATAAAAGATTATTTCCATTAAAGTATAACCCATTTACCAACACCGAGCCATTGTTCATTTTAGTGAGCGCCTGAAGTTTTAACAGGTTAACGGAACTATTAATTTTAGTTATCCCATTACTGAGAACTAACTGGGTGTTGTTGCCATAAATGTTTTTAATGTCCAGTTGTCCGCCAACGTTCATCCCTTTAGATGTTTTGTTTGGAACGGTTTGTAAATACACATTCGCATCTTTCCATCTTAAACCATCAGCCGTAATAATTTCTGTTCTCTCATCAAGTAACATATTATCAATTACAACCTCATTAACCACTGCATTTACTTTGTTACTGGCACTGTTCATTAATAATTTATCTGCATATATTTTGTTGTTCGATTGGTACCGCATGTTTACAAGCTGCGCTGTTAAATCATTTCGTTTTAATACTCCTTTCGATATGGAGAAATAATCTACCGCTTGCCTGAGGCCTTCCCTGTTTTTAGCCAGCATAAGTTTATTACTCGATACCTGTAGGTTTACCTTATTAAGTTGCACGCTGGTGGCTTTACCAAAATTCAGGTTAAACTTACCGTTAATAATACTCAACCTGTCAAGTGTCATCATACTATCCAGATTTTGCAGGGTCGAAAAAAAATTAGTTGATTTCTGCGTATCAGGAGTTCTGCGGGTATAAGTAATGTCAGGATTGGTAAGCACGGCTTCGCGGGCAACAACATTTTGGTTAAACAATAATTCATAGCCATCTAACCCGGTTAACTCAAACCTTGGAAATTTAAAATTGCGTAAGCTTTTAACTTTAAACCTTGATGGAGTTGTTACTACCGAAAAATTATTCAGTATAATTTTACTGTTGATAAAATGAATACTGTCGAAACTAAAAATGGCCGAACTATCAACATTGTATAGTTGGTAATCCCTGGCCAGCATATCAAATCTTTGTACAGTAACAGGATTACTGGAATCGTTGTTGATCCGCAAGCCGCGTAACTCAAAATTATCCTTATTACTGTTTATAATGGATCTTGGTTTTTCGCCGGTAATATTTATTTGTATACCTGCGTTTTTAACACCTACAAAGGCTAAGTCAAGGTCGCTGGTTAGTTCCCTTATAATTTTTTTAGGATCTGTTTTCTCTTCGTCTTTATTATCTGTTTTTCCTGAATGCAGTTTTATATCAAACGAAGGGTTTACGCAATACACAGAGTCGGCTCTTATCAGGTTTAAATCGCTCATCGCTGCAAAATCAACGCCAACCAACATTAGTTTTTTAAAAAATATAGTATAATTACTCTTTGCTGTGCCATTGGAGGTGGCAATTAAAGTGCAGCTATCCAATTCTATCCGTTTTCTAAAAAGTTGCAGTTCAAAATTTTTGAACGATAAGTGGTGCCTTCCCCCGGGCAGTTCAATACTTTGGTTACGCGTGGTTAAATTAACACTTTCGTTGCCTGCCGGTTCAAATTCGTTTTTAGGCGATCTTAAAACATTTAAATTAATATTGGTAATCCATACCGGGTGCGATTTTGGCTCCATTTTATTTACCAGTTTCAGGCTGGCATTACTCACAATAATTCGCTTAATACCAAAATCCTGCAACACATCAATCAGCGATTTGTAAATTCTTCCCATCTCCTGTGTAACCGATAAATTTTCACTACTTTTTTCTTCAACAGTATCCCTTCGCAAACGTACTACCTCAATTAATGGATTGTGAATATTTATAGAATCAAGGAATAAACTCTTGTTCAGCAACAAGGGCCAAAACGACCGTACTTTTAAAGTAAGCTTGCTAAATTTTACCCCGTACACGGTAGTTGCATCTAAAGTGTCGGTGCTGGTAAGGTCACCTTCATGTATTTGTAATTGGTTCGAAAAAAAATTGAACGCCACCCTTCGTAGTTCCAGTTTAACCCGCCCGTTCGATTTTTCTTTTACAATATCTTTTAATATGCCCCTTGCATTATTTACAAACCAAATATGTACAGCTAATATTCCTAAACCTAAAACGGCCACAACAATCCCCGCAATTTTTAAACGTCGTTTGCCTTTATATGTGCCAGGGAGGATATTCATTAAATATTTACAAATTATACACTACGAATATAAATTAATAATGGGGTCTTATTTAAAAACTACAGCAATAACGTCATTAACAAATGTACCATCAGGCATTAAAATAAATAATTAGTTTTGGGGGTACCCGGCAGTATTTAATAATAGTACATCGTTGCGTCGCACTCTTGTACAGTATTTCCTTTATTCGGCATATTCAAAGCACCACACCAGTTTTATTAGTTAGTACTATATTCACTTTAAATGCAAGAAGGTTTCATGATTAAAAAGTTGGCCGTATGTTTATTGTTGGTATTTGTTGGCAACAACGTTTTTGCACAGTATAAAAAATATAGTTTTCAGCAACCCAAAATGGGTTCGCCTTTTAATATTGTTATTTATAGTCTCGATTCATTGGTGGCAGCGCAGGCAGCCCTGCAAACCTTTAAGTTAATTGATACCTTAAATCAAATTTATAGCGACTATCTGCCCGCCAGTGATTTAAATCAATTATGTTCCCATGCTGGTAATGGAGAATGGGTACCGGTTTCTGAAACTTTGTTCAGTATTATTAAAGAGGCAAGGCAGGCTAGCGAATTAAGTAAAGGCAGCTTTGATATTACAGCAAGCCCAATTGTAAGGCTTTGGCGTACTGCCCGTAAGCAAAAAAAACTTCCACAAAAAGACAGTATTGAATGGGCCATGCAATTGGTTGATTACCGTTTTATTTTATTGGATTCAGTACAGCAAAAAATTAAACTACTGGTAACCCATATGCAACTGGACCTGGGTGGTATTGCCAAAGGTGAAACTGCACAAAGGGCCTATAAAAGGTTGGTTAATCTTGGGTTTCCCTATGCATTAATTGATGCCGGTGGCGACATTGTAGCAGGCGATGTTCCACCAGGAATTGCGGGTTGGAAAGTAGCAGTAAATCTACCCGAAACGGAGGAGGTAATGAATAGACAGTTATTACTGCGAAACAAGGCTGTAACTACTTCGGGCGACCTATACCAATACCTTAAATTGGATGGTGTACGTTATTCGCATATTATTAATCCAAAAACGGGTTGGGCGCTTACCAATTCGCGCAATGTTACCGTTATTACCAATAATGGAAGCAGCGCCGACTGGTTAACAAAAGCCTGCAGCATACTACCTATTGAAAATGGTTTAAAATTAATTGCTAATTTTCCCGGTGCCGAAGTGCAGATTGCGGTGCTGGAGAATAATCAGCCGGTATTTTACAGGTCGCCGGGTTTTAGTGCTTTTTTTAAATAAATATGGGCTGCCATTACTACAAAAGTACAAGTGAGTGACACAACGATGATGAGGAAAGTACCATTTGCCGGTAACCCAAAACGTCATTTGTAATTAAAAGTTAATTCAATACTTCTGTAAATTTTTTGGCTATTTTTGATAGCCGTCATAAATACACTTAATTTTCGTGGTTGAAAAAAGGATAATAATGATCAGAAAATCAGTTTTTGTTTTAGTGAGTATTTGCATTGTGAATTTGTTTTTTTTTAAAGTGCTTGCTCAAAGCTCCAGTGATTTCAAACCTTTTGTTCAACAAGTTCCGGGTTCACCTTTGGCTATAAAATTTGTACCTGTTGCAGGTGGAAGTTTTATGATGGGAAGTGCAGCAAATGAAAAGGGCAGAAGCCCTCATGAGGGTCCGGCAATTCAGGTTAGCGTATCTCCTTTTTGGATGGGTGCCTACGAGGTAACTTTTGATGAGTACGATGCTTTTTTTAAAGATGAAATGTTTTCGAGAAATGAAACTGCAGATGCCATAACAAGGCCTAGCCCGCCCTACATTGATTTAACCCTGGGAATGGGAAAAGAAGGTGGATTTCCTGCAAATAGTATGTCGCAATATGGCGCACTAATGTTTTGCAGGTGGTTGTATAATAAAACGGGCGAATTTTATAGGTTACCTACCGAAGCTGAATGGGAATACGCAAACCGGGCAGCAAGTAAAACAGCTTACCCTTTTGCAAACGATACCGCCGGTTTAAGCAAGTACGCCTGGTATGCAGGCAACAGCGAAAATACATACCACAAAGTGGGTTTAAAAGCACCTAATAAACTTGGCTTGTACGATATGATGGGCAATGTTGCCGAATGGACTCTTGATCAATACGATGAAGCATATTTTAAGAAGCAGGCAGTACCCGTTAAAGATCCGCTTGTGTTACCAACCTCGCGTCATCCCCGCACTGTAAAAGGTGGAAGTTTTCAGGATGCTGCGGTTGACTTGAGAAGCGCTGCACGTTTAAAATCAAACCTGGATTGGAATAGACGTGATCCTCAAATTCCGCGGAGCCGTTGGTGGAATGCAGATGCACCATTTATTGGTTTTAGATTGGTACGACCTTTTGTAAAACCATCGGCAGCAGAAATTGAAATTTTTTTTAATAGCTATATTGACAATTATTAAATAAATTCATATTCTCTTAATTTAAAAAAGCCCAAAAATTTGCCATAATGAACAAAGAAAACTACACCCAGTCGCGGAGAGATTTTGTAAAACAAACCTCTCTTGTAGCAGGCGGATTAATCGCCCTGCCCATTTTTTCGAAAGCAAATTATTTTGCTGGTTCCGATGACGTAATTAAAATAGCATTAGTTGGTTGCGGAGGAAGGGGAACCGGTGCCATTGTGCAAGCATTAAGCACCAAACAAAATGTTAGGTTAGTAGCCATGGGCGATGCCTTTAAAGATCGCCTTGACAAAAGTTACAAAAACGTTGTAGAAGCTTTAAAAGAAAAAGGACTTGATAGCAGGGTACAGGTAAAGGAAGAAAATAAGTTTATTGGATTTGATGCATATCAAAAAGCTATTCCACTTGCCGACGTAGTGATTTTGGCAACGCCTCCCGGTTTCCGCCCTATACATTTTGAAGAAGCCATAAGGCAGAATAAACATGTGTTTATGGAAAAGCCGGTTGCTACTGATCCTGCCGGTATTCAAAAAGTACTGGAAGTTGCACAGGAAGCCAAACGTAAAAAATTAAACGTGGTTGTTGGCTTGCAGCGCCGGTACCAGACTTCGTATCTGGAACTGATGAAAAGATATAAGGATGGTATGATTGGCGAACCCGTTTCGGCACAGGCCTGGTGGAATAATGATGGAGTTTGGGTTAATCCACGCAAGCCAGGTATGACCGAAATGGAATACCAGATGCGTAACTGGTATTATTTTAACTGGTTGTGCGGCGATCATATTACCGAACAGCATATCCACAACATTGATGTGATTAACTGGGCAATGGAAGACTATCCAACAGTTGCACAAGGCATGGGTGGCCGTGAAGTAAGAAAGGGTAAAGATTATGGTGAAATTTTTGACCACCATTTTGTAGAGTTTCAATATGGAAACGGTGTTGTGTTAAACAGCCAGTGCCGCCACCAAAAAGGTACAATGGCCAAGGTGGATGAATTGATTATGGGTACAAAAGGAAAGATATTTTTTGATAAGGCATACATTACCGATTTAAAAGGAAATGTAATTTACCAGTTTGATAAAAAAACGGAGAACCAGCCTTATCAGGCCGAACACGATGTGCTGTTTGCTGCAATTGCTAAAGGGGATTACAAATTCTGGGATGCAGAACGTGGCGCCAAGAGTACCATGACCTCAATTTTAGGCAGGATGGCTACCTACTCAGGACAAATTGTTGCAATGGATAAAGCAATTAACTCAGGTATTAATTTACAGCCTGCTGAATATGCATGGGATGCAAAAATGCCTAATATGCCTGATGCTGATGGATTATATGCTGTTGCAGTTCCCGGTGTTACAAAATATAATATTGCAATGAAATAAAGTTCATTTAAAAATTAACCTAAGGCCATAGAAATTTTTCTATGGCTTTTTTGTTTTATTGATGACCCAGTTACCTACTTTAATACCCTGGTCACGGCCATTGTCAATTGCATCAATAAAGTGAATACCTCCATACAACCTTGATATACCTGCCTCGATGGCGGCCTCATTAAATGAAGGGAATGAGCGGGGTGGAAGGCCGTATTTAACTTCTACGCTATCGGTATATTCAAACTTATCTCCAAAATAATGGGTTAATATGGTTGACGAAGTACCAGATATTACGGAGTGACCACTAAGGTATTCAGGGAAGGGTGGCGTTTGAATAAGGGGTACCCACGTTGGATCGAGGTATTTTCTTATAGCAGTTTCTGGCCGTATGCGATTGCTGCGGTATTTTTCATCCCAACAACAGATAAAGGCATCCATAAGCCCTACTGCTACGCTTTTAAAAACTTCCATGCTTTCATCAAAGTTTTTGTTTGATTTTTTACAGGCAATTCCGGTAATGCCCATCCAATGAGCACCGGGTGAAATCTTTTTTATTCCCACCATCAGGTGGCCATTCTCTTCCATTGCAAATGGATTGCAATCCCAAAATGCAGCAATGGCCCGGTGATCTTCGTTCAGGCTGTCAACATAACATTGGGTCATCATTTTAAAAAATGCTGAATTTTTATCCTTTGAAAAAGGTGCGGGTGGAGGAGGAATAAATTGGTCACAACTATCTAAAGTAAAAGGTCGCACCGTATTAAAATAAGGCTCTACCGCAGCGAAAAATGCTGGTGGGGTAGGATACCAGGTTCCTTCGCCTTTAAGAGGAGTATACCGCTTAAAATTGCTGGTTTTATTATAGCCATCCGCTTTTGCATAAGCCAGTATTTGTTTGCTTATAACAATGCCATATTTTATTGATTGTTCTATAGTTTCTGCAGATAATCCCTGTTGTTTACAGGTATCTATTAATTGGTCCTCCAATTTCTGTAGTTCGGGCCCCGATGGCTGTAGTTTTTTCGCGGTTTCAATCATCGCGATCAGGGCACTTAGCCGGTAAGAATATCCTTTTATTGTATCGGGCTTGTTTAATTGGGGGTATTCATTTAAAGTTCCATGCATGCTCACAAACCTGCTGTTGTTTTGTGCTATTACTTCGTAACCTGCTAAGGTGGTGTAAGCAAAAAATCTAGCTGCTAATGGAGGATTGGTTACATCATGAATCATCAGTTCTGTCATGTTTGTAACTACCGCGGTTATGTAGCTGTTATTAAGAAATGTATCGTCTTGCTTCCCTTTTTTACATCCTAAAAGGTTGATTACGGTAAGCAGGATTATTAAAAAGCTTCTACCCATTTTAATTTAGTTTATAAGCTTTTACTCCCTTTTGGTTTATGCCAAATAGTAAAGTGTTATTTACATTTAGCACGCTTCGTACATCGCCCCAAATATTAAAACCCGATTGTTTTTGATTGATATAGGTAAAATTTCCTTTGCCGTCTCCTTTTAACAGGGTTCCGTAATTAGCATCATATTTTCCAAAACGTAAGCGAGCCTGGTTTATATTTCCACACAATAAAACATCTTCATTTCCATCCTTATCAAAATCTAAAATACTTATTGTGTAAACCGGGGAGAACTGCGATTGAACCGGCAGATGTTTTTCGTGTAGTTTACCATCACTTCCTGTTTCGAAATAGGCAGTTTTAAGATAATTTGC
>JBBSJX010000171.1:0-8117 GCA_038256825.1 Chitinophagales bacterium | reverse complement strand
GGAGAACAATGAATGCTGTCGCCTCTAATTGTCACGGATGGCAACGGATGAATAACTACTGCCGGTGTAATACGGAAAGAATCTTTACAACCATGCACGGAATTTACGGCCAGCATCACATCATAATTTCCGTAGCCGGGATAAATGTGTGTTGGAGGATTTTGTACAGCAGAACTTGTGTTATCTCCAAAAGTCCAGCTGTAATTGGCAATACCGAAATGACTACCTGATAAATTCGTAAAGGTTACATTCAAATCATCTGCGCAGCGAACAGGGTTTGTTACATTGAAATCTGAGTTTACAGAATCTACAATAATATTTCTTTGTACAGCACTATCACAATTATTAATGGTAGAAATATTTAAGCCAATGGTATAATTTCCGGCGGTGAAATTATGATTCAGTATTGCACTGTTAGTGCCTGCTGCAACACCATTCACCGTCCATGCATAGGTCTGTATATCATCTATAGAATTTACATTAGCGGTATATTGATGGGTACCTGGTGCGCAATGAATACTATCGCCGATAATGGTTGCCGAGGGTAACGGATTAATCTCTACCGCCGAATTTATTCTAAATGTATCCGTACAACCATGTACCGATCTCACTGCCAGGCTCACATTATAATTACCGTAATTTGGATAAATATGTGTTGCCGGATTTTGCTGGGCAGATGTTGAGTTATCTCCAAAATTCCACAACCATTTGTTGAGGCCAAAATGACTGCCCGATAAATTAGAAAAATTAACTGACAGGTCATTGCCACAACGAACCGGATTGATCACATTAAAGTCCGCATTTACAGAATCAATAATAATAGTTCGTTGAATACTGCCGATACAATTTTTATTACTGGTCATTTGCAAAGCAATGGTGTAATTGCCTGCTGTAAATTGGTGATCTAATGTTGCGCTGTTATTACCGGCAGCAATTCCATTCACCGTCCATTGATAAGTCTGAATTGCATCCGGTGAAGTGATATTTACTCCATATTTATAGGTGCCCGGTGCACAGTGAATGCTATCGCCAGTTATGGTGCCATTTGGTAACTGATGCACTACCACTGCTAATGGTTTGGCGAAAGTATCTACACAACCATATTGGGATCTTACAATTAATGAAACATTATAATTGCCCGGCCCGTACACATGTGGAGGAGGAGCGACAGCAACAGATACAGGAGAACCATCTCCAAAATTCCATTCGTAAGACGTTACAGAGGAAAATAAAGGTGTAACAGAAAGATCTTTGAATGTTACCGTTCCTGTACCGCAAAATTCATTTGTTACCGGTTCAAACAAAGCCATAGCGGAATCAACAATAATAGAGTTGGTAAGTTCCAATGTATAAGAGCAAAGTTCCGGACTCATCAAAACCACGTTTGGTAAATACTTTCCTCCGTTTACATAAGTATGCGTAATGATAGAATCTGATATAGATGCATTCACCGGGGTGCCATCGCCATAATCCCAGGCATAGGTACTAATAAAACTACCGGTAACTTTTGCTGTAAAAGTATAAGGCTTACAGCCTGAAGATGGCAATAAATTCCATGTAGCAATTGGCCCACGGACCCTTATCGTTTTATAGATTGTATCCACACAATTATCTACACCACGTACCGCCAGGCGTACCTTGTAAAAGCCGGGCAGCGCATAAATATGCCTGGCAGGATTACGATCGGTACTTCCAGTGCCGCCATCTCCAAAATCCCATTCCCAGGCGGTGGCATATTGGCTGTTATCTGTAAAACCAATAGCTGCCGGTGCACACTGCGATGTATCGCCCACATTAAAATCGGCAATAGGTTTAATTATTTTGATGTAGCTGGGTTTGGTGATAGAATCTTTACAGCCATTTTCATCTGTTACTACCAGCTTAATATTATACACACCATCCGTGGCATAGGTATGTGAACCGTAGTAATCTGTTGAAGTTGTTCCATCACCAAAATCCCAAAAATTTGTGGCGTTGTAGGCAGGTGAAGAGCTGTAAAGGGTAATATTGTAGTTATTACATCTGATAGTACTGTAGCTATAAAATTCTGCCTTTGGCTGGTACCCTCTTATGTAATTCGATTTGGTAACCGTAGCATCACAACCAATAGCATCTACAATAGTTAGCGTAACGGTCCGGAAATTATAATAAGACGGGTTGTTGTAGATATGGGTAATAGGCGTATCGACAGTTGTAATATAAACAGGTGTGCCGTCACCAAAATTCCAGCGCCACTCAACAATGGGCGTTGCACCATTTTGTATAGAAGTGTCCTGGAAGATGACCGTTTGTGTAGCCTCACAACTTGTGAGGTTGGTGGCTGTAAAGCCAACCACCGGCCCTGCCACAGAAATAAGTTTAGGATACTCCAAAGAATCAAGACAACCCAGTTTATCTGTAATGATCAGTTTTACATGAAACACCCCATTGCTTGCATAGGTATGATTGGTATTACCATTTAGCCAAACCCCATAGCTGTTAAAATAATTCAGGTTATTTATAACAAACCTTGGTGTACCATCACCAAAATCCCATGTGTAGGTTTTTATTTTGCTGGAATCAATACTGATAGTGGCAAAATTGACACTTTTGTTCTGGCATATATCTGTAATGTCGGCAACAAAGTTTGCCTTCTCATCTATGATGATCACATTTTTTTGCCCGGTGCTTACAATGTTTGTAATGGTATCTACCCTTGTAACTGTAACAAGGTAAGTTGTTTTTGGGGGGCTGTAAGTATGTGTTATTGGGTTAAGTGTACCGGTATTCACGATTATGCCATCACCAAAATCCCAGGAAGTAACAATGGTATTACTAACGGTATCTGTAAATGTAACCTCGTATTTATTTGCACATGTTTTACTTATTCCGAAGCCACCACCACCTCCTCCGCCACCACCGCCACTTCCATCATCATCGCACACCGCAATTACAGAAACATTTTTAATAATGGAGGAATACCTGCAACCGAGTGAACTTATCATGGTTAGTTGAATACCATATGTGCCGGATGTTGTGTATAAATGCAGGGCAGTATTGGTGCCATTAACGATGGTATCAATACTGCTGTCGCCCCATGTCCATATAAGTGTATCTGCGGGCACAATAAGATTATTTATATTGGCGGTGGCCTTCACAGGTAAAGGCATACAACCGGAAGGCGGTACGTAATTAAAATCAACCCACGGTCTTCTTATTTGTACATAGCTTGATTTTGAAATAGTAGCTGAACACCCGTCAACAATGCTGGTATCCGTAACTGTGAGTGTTACAGTAAAATTTCCTTCGGTATTATAAACATGAATTGGATTTGCATCGGCAGAAGTATTACCATCACCAAAATTCCATTGATAAGAAAGTCCCGTTGTGGGTGTGGTTTTACTGTTAAACTGAACCGGGAAAGGAACATTGCAACCTACAACCCTGTCTGCAATAAAATCCACAACAGGGCCGGGTTTTACATGGATTATTTTATAAACTGTATCAGCACAACCATAATAAGTAGAAGCAATATATGTTACTTTGTAATCGCCTGGTGTGACAAAAATATGATTTACAGACGTTCCATTGGGAGCAGCACCATTATCGCCAAAAAGCCAGCTATTGTAATAAGCCAATCCCGCAGGAGTGGATGAGCCGGCAAACAAAATAGTATTACCAACACAAACTGTATCAGGCGAAGTAAGCGTTGCTTTCGGCGTGCCTACATAAATATCTGTATAAAAATTGCTGGTTACCGTATGGCTGCAATTATTACCAATGCGGGCTGTTAAACTCACTCTGTACACTCCATATGCTGTGTAGGTATGCATAGGATTTACATCACGGGAAAGCGGGCTGCCATCTCCAAAATTCCATTCATATGTAATAGGGCCGGCACTGCTTGTTTTATTGGTAAACTGAACCACAAAAGGCGTGTCGCATCTTGAAATGGCTGAGCTGGTAAAACTGGCCGTAGGGCGATTGAATACTTTTATATAAGATGGTTTACTTGCAGCATTACTACTGCAACCCCAACTGTTTGTTACTATCAACGAAATTTTATAATTACCAGGATTGGTATAACTGAATGCCGGATTTTGAATAGTACTGCCACCCGCATCCAAATCCCATTGCCAGGTTTCAATGGTACCTGTACTTGTAGTTGACATATCCTGGAAGGCTGCATTGTGGGTAATACAACCTGCTGTATCGTTTGATGTGAATGCAGCTTCCGGCATAGGATGCACTACCACATTTTTTGTGACTGTTTTTATAATACCCCCGGTAAAGGTGGTAGTAAGCGTAACATTAAATGCGCCCGGGTTTATATAATTGGCACCTACTGTTGCCGCACCATTATTTATGATAGTCCCATTACCTAAATTCCAGTTACGGGATATAACTGTACCTCCGGTAGAATTGTCTGTAAAGTTTATACCACTTGGTGCACAGACCCGCAGAATATTAATGCTGAAATCGGCGGTTTGTGCAACAGATTTATTACTGGCAAAGCCAATAAGCATACAAAAAAATAATATGGTCAGTTTTGGTTTGATCCGACGAATTTATTACCAAGCATTATATATTACCAATCATCTAAAGATATATAGCAGGCTGAAGAGCGCCAGTTGCGTTCCTAAACCTGTGACTAAAATAGTTCGTTATTACCTGTTCTTAATAAATATTTCAGCATGCATAGGTTTTTATCGTTTCCAACAATTTCTATACTGTAAATACCGGGTACCAGCCTGGCTAAATTTACCTGGATTTTAATTGAACCGGATGCAATATTTTGTTGATGTAATACCAGGCCAACGGTATTACGATCCTTAACATTCCACCAGTATAGTTAATGAATTTAGAGAAATCAAGGAACAGTGATTCTTTACCGGATTTGGATAAATAGCGATGCCATTTTAATCAAAATCAATCACTAACTTTTTATATCTCCTTTCCCTGAAAACTATACAAAATAAGTGAGCCTGGAATAAATAATACCGGTTTTTGCCTTTGTCGTCGTTCTTCACCAACAAACTTTTCGTCGAAAGCATTGCATTGCAACGCTCAAGCCACGTAAAATAAATCTGGCGGCGGACAAATCATTCCCACCTCTTCCAAATGTTGGTGACTCTGTTTATAAAACGTTCAAGGTGATTTTGGTATTTAACGGCACAGGCTTTTTGGAAAACGCTCAAACAACTGTTGGGATAAAACCACTTAGCAGGACAATGTTATTGTTTTACCACCTATGCCTGTTTCGGGAAGAATGACGCTTTCGTCTGCGTCGTTTTACGAGACAGGTAAGAGTTAGTGAATTGAGTTTTCCAAGTGGCTACCCCATGCAAGAAGATCGTTAATGAAAAACAATAACAAAGGTGAAAAAAAGCATAGTCCGTAAGTTTTTAGATACCACACGCAATTTGGGTTTTCATTTGCCGCCTTTGTTGTTTTGCGGCACAATTTGGAGACCTGATGCATAGAATTACCTTCGGCACAAGAGTGCGACGCAACGAAAGTTAAATAGTACCTCAATGCTTAGTTCATAAAATTTTACTGTAATAAAGAGTGAAATCCACCACATTTTAGTTTTGCGCACGAACATTATCAATCAATTTTAAGGGTTTAGGGATGGGCAATATTTTCTTTAACTATACTTTATTACCAGGTTGAGTGTTAGGCTTCCTAATCCAATATTGCATTTCCAATACTTATATGAAGCGTGTTCATGGGATACAAATTTTACTGAGTTTGAAACTAAAAGTATTATTAACCATAGTGCCATTGCTTTTCTGTGGCATTTTTTTATCGGCTCAATCTACTACCTGGAACGGCACCATAAACACTGAGTGGTCCACCGCAGGTAACTGGAGCAATGGGGTGCCAACAGAATTTTCAGATGCAATTATTGGCACCACTGCCAGGCAACCCACTATTAATAACAGCTAAAACTGTAAATCGCTTACACTATCGGGTACCGCAATATTAACTTTAAACAGGGCACTTACCGCAGCAGGAAATATAACGATTAATTCAGGCGCAAAAATTATACACAACGGTGCAAACCTGATTACTTACGGCAACTTTTTTAATGGTGGAACATACACTGCTACCTCTACTTTATCGAAGCTAACTTTTTCAGGCACCAATCAGCTTTTAAGCGGCAATGTTACCGCTTTTAGAAAACTGGTGATCAATGCCGGAAGTTACATTACACTAAAAACCAACATTTCGGTTTCGGATTTATTGATATCGTATGGTACGTTTGACCCGGGAGACACCACAACTTATACTGTAAGCGGCGGCGCAAATGTAGTATTGGGAAACACCGGGATTGCCAAAGTAAACGCGGCAAATATTGCTACCAATTACAACATTACAGGGATTATAATTATTAAGGGAGGCAGCACGATTGAGTTTAGTTCGAACGTAAGAAACCAAACGATCTTTCCATACATTACTTACTCCGCCATAAAAATAAGTGGTAATAAAACCAAATCGTTAACCGGCAATTTATCAATGAATTCGACTGTTGCAGGGGCAGCCAATATATATGTAACGGAGGGTATGCTTGACCTGGATGTGTATACCGCCAATAGCAGCACCTTTGGAGGGGGCACGTTAAGTATATCGAACGGTGCATCTTTAAAAATAGGCAGTACCAATACATTGCCCACTGGTTACAGTAGTTATCAGTTTGGCTTAACCAGCAATGTTGAGTACGACGGGTTTAATCAATTGGTGGCAGCACAAACCTATGGCAACCTGTTTTTGAAAAGCCAGACGGGAACAACGACCAAAACTACTGCGGCGGCAGCTTTTACTGTTGCAGGTAATTTAACTACTTCTACAGGCTTGGGAACAGGGTTGATTTTTACCCCGGCTGCCGCATACGCGTCATCTTAAGGTTTTTTTTGGGAGACAATCATTTGAGCCTTATTGAACTCCGGTTGTGTCACTCACTTGTACCGCATCTTTTTATAGCAACTTTTTTTACGCCATTTTTTAATACTCTTTTTTATGCATTTTTCTGGCTACAAATCCTTAGCGGGTCAGGCTTCTAATGCATTTTATTTTTACTTAAGTTGACGCCAATGCGGCTGCCGGTATAACCGTTAGCGGCAATACAAATATTGGTACTTCCACCACCTTTATCGGCGGAAACTTTACGCATAATATTTCGGGCAACTGGGTGAATAGCGGCACCTTTACCGGTAATACAAGTACGATTATTATGGGTGGTCCGGGGTCGGTTATATCGGGTAGCGGCGCACAGAATTTTATTAACCTTACCCTTAATGCTTCGAATATAACTGCTTCGTCCGCAACTTTAAATCTTACGGGAAGCCTTGCAACCACTACTGCGGGCACATTTGTTCACAATACAGGCAGTACTCTAAACATGACAGGATCTACAGGGTCTATAACGGGACTGGGTATTACCCTTGATAACCTTTCCGTTACCGGAACAACCAGTACTACCAGCACTTTAACTGTTAAGGGTAATATAGCTATTTCAGGAAGCCTTAATGCAACCCTTGGCGCAATTGCTATGACGGGTACAGGTAAAACGATCAGCGGGGCCGGTACCATTGCATTTTATGGATTGATTGTTCAGGGTTCGGTTACTACTGCATCCAGCTACTCTATTTCGAATGCGCTGGATGTAAAGAGAAGTTTCAGTGCTTCGGCAGGCATAACTACTTTTAAAAACTCCGCGACTTTAAATGGTACGGCAAACCTGTTTAATGTTATTTTAAATGCTACAAGCCTTTTATTATCTACCAATTCGGTTTTAGGTATTTCAAATGTTTTTACCATTACTGCAGGTACATTAAATGTTACCACGGCTTTACCAAACACAGTTAGCTTTAATGGTTCGGGTGCACAAACCATTCCTTCCACCACCTATAACCGGTTGCTATTAACAAATGGCGGAACAAAGAGCGCTGGCGGCGTTATTACCACCAATGGTAATTTTACGATTAATTCAGCCACCACATTTAATGCCGGAACCTTTACGCATTTGCTTTACAGTAACCTGATAAACAACGGCGTTTTTTCTGCCGCAACCAGCACAGTTACCTTTACCGGGGTAGAAGATGTATCTATTACTTGCGCTACCACTTTAATGGTTT
>JBBSJX010000170.1:0-8139 GCA_038256825.1 Chitinophagales bacterium | reverse complement strand
CGCTAGCTGTTTGGGCTTTTTGCCACCGGGCTTGTTGTGCACCAGTTAATAAATTACCCAGGTTTTGACATTCACCGGTAGCTGCAACAATATGATCGGCGGGAACGGTAATACTTACTTTAAAGTTTCCAAAGTTTAAAGCGAACTCAGCACCACTGGTAAACTGTAATGTTTGCCATCCCTGAAAATCACTGTACACCGCCATCCGGGGGTAAAACTGCGCAATTGAATACAGGTTGTTATCGTCGTCAGCAAAATATTCAAAGCCACCACGACCATAGCGGGTTAACTTATCAGGAACTTTATAATTCCAGTTTAGTTTGAAAATAAATTTTTGACCCGGCTTTAAATCGGTAGGTAATTCAACCCGCATCATAGTTTGATTGATGGTATACTTTAATGGCTTATTGCTACCGTCAGTAGCCTTAATAATGTTAACCCCATAACCATCTAATTTTCTCCATGGCTCCAGGTTTACCAACTGTCCATCGGTCATGCGGTATTGCATTTTACTGGAATTGGTAAAATTGTTATCGCTGGTTGGGTTGTGAAAGTTTTCATCCAACTGTAACCATAAGTAGGAAAGCGGATTGGGTGAATTATTGAAATAAGTAATGGTTTCGCTACCGGTTAAAATGTTGTTGGGTTCATCCAGTTCTACCGAAATATCATAGTCGGCCCGTTGCTGCCAATATTTAGGACCGGGCGCTCCACTCGCAGTTCTATACTCATTGGGGGTAGGTAGCAGGTAGTTCAGTTCTTCAAAACTGTTGCCGTGATTGGAGCCGGGGTTACTAAGGTTTTGAGATTTGGAGACCAAAAATGTAAGACAGGTAAAACAAATAAATAAATACGTTCTCTTCATGAAGTTGTTTTTAAAATGGTGTTCTTTCTAGTGTCATTTGTAAAGCAGCTATAATAATACCGCCGCTTAAAAATAAAATATATTCTCTTCTATTAATTTTCAGCAAATTCAGGCAAATAAAGGATACAATTAATATAACTGCCACGATTAATAATTGCCCAGCTTCCAAACCCAGATTAAAGGCTAAAAGTTGTGCAAATATGCTGGAATTTTTTCCTAATAAATTCCTTAAATAATAACTGAAGCCCAGCCCATGAATTAAACCAAAAAACAAGGCCATGAAATAAATGACCGGAACTTTTCGTTTAAAACTAAATTTTTTTATAAAAAGGTTGCTAACAGCAGTTATTAAGATGGTCAATGGGATAAGAAACTCAATCCAGCGGGAGGAAAACCGGATGATATGGAGCGAACTTAAGCCAAGGGTTACCGTATGGCCAATAGTAAAAGCAGTAACCAATATTAATAATTGTTTCCAATCGGTAAACTGGTAACGTATGCATAACGCAATAATAAAAAGTATATGGTCCATTCCCCGCAAATCTGCAATATGTTGCCTGCCTATTGTAAAATATAAACTAAAATCGCTCATGAACTAAAAAACATTAACCGGATTTTTAGTCACCGGTTTAAAATCATCGAATTTAAAGAAGACTTTTGTTGCGGTAAAATAAAAAACAATGGCAATAGCTTTATTTCAATGGGTAATGATGGGAATGGTTTCAATAGTGCATCCCTTTTTTATTAGTATGACGGATATTAATTACAACAGTGCAAATAAATCAGTTGAAGTAAGCGTACGTATTTTTTCAAACGATTTTGAAGAAACCCTGAAAAAGCAATGCGATTGTAAGGTTGAATTATCCCGCCCTACCAATAAACCAGCAATGGAAAAACTGGTGAGCAGCTATATAAGCAACCACTTACAAGTAAAAATTGACGGTAGCATTGGTACATTGCAATTTGCCGGGTACCAGGAAGAAGATGGAAGCATCTGGAGTTATTTTGAGATTAAAAACGTTTCTTTTTTTAAAAAGATTGAAATAAACAATAGCCTGTTATACGATTATAAACAAGAGCAAATTAATATGGTGCATATAAAGGCTAATGGTAAAGACCAATCGAACAAGGTTGAATATCCTACCCCTAACTTAAGTTTTACTTTTTAGCTTTTTGCATATTTTGCTTTGAGAAAACCGCCGGGTTTCTGTCCGGAAAATATCCAATTTTGAATAACCAATTGATTAACTGTAAATGAAAAAACTTTTACCCTTACTTTTTCTCCTGGTCGTTATTGCGGGTTGTAGAAAGGAAGACCATTTGTCTGACGATTTTATAAGTGCCCCTGCTTATAGCTATTCCGGAAAATTTGTTCAGGATTATTTTACGCTGCTCTGCCATATTTCACAATCTACACAGGGATTTTTTCCGCCTCAGGTTGCAAGAGCTTACGGTTATGTAGGGATTGCAAATTACGAGGCTGTTATACATGGTATTGCAGGTGCGCAAAGTCTTGCAGGGCAATTAGATGGCTTTAACAAAAGCGACTTGCCAAAATATTTACACGAGACAGAATATAACTGGAGCATTGCTTCCAATGCTGCGCTTTCATCTATTATCTTAAAAATGTTCGACCAGAGTTTGTCTGTTACAAATAAAACAGCCGTTGATAGTTCAGAACGCTCCAATCTTCAACGATTATCCATAGGGGTTCCGATAACTGTAATTGACCGGTCAATACAATTTGGAAAAGCAGTAGCCGATGCTGTTTTCCGGTATTCAAATACTGATGGCGGGCAACAATCATATTTAGATCCTTTTCAACTTCCTTATAATATGCCCAGCATTCCTTCGTGCTGGGTGCCTACAAGTGCATTAAACACACCGGTTAGTCCAAAGTGGGGCAATAACCGTCCGTTTATCCAGGCAAATATTACAAATGCATTTCAGTTTGAGCATGCTTCCTTCTCCACCGATCCTGCATCTGTTTTTTACAATGAGGCGATGATCGTTTACAACCAGGTTAAAAACAACTCACCCGAGCAAATTGAAATCACGAAGTATTGGGCCGACGATCCTTTTAATACCTGCACCCCAACAGGCCATACATTTAATATTATGACCCAGTTATTAAATGAAAACAAGGCAACGCTTGAAAAAACTACGGTGGGGTACGCAAAATTGTGCATTGCCGAAAACGATGCCTTTATAAATTGCTGGAAGGGTAAGTATCAGTTCCTGTTAATCCGCCCGGTATCCTATATTAAAAAATACATTGACCCTTCGTTTAATACGGTCATTGGCACGCCTCCATTCCCGGCATATACTTCAGGTCATTCGGCCGAAATTGGCGCCGGAACCAAAATATTTACTGAGTTGTTTACCAACGGTGATGGCAACTATAATTTTACCGATTATAGCCAATTGCAGTTTGGTTTTGCCCCACGCAATTATACCAATTTTAACCAGATGGCTGAGGAATGCGCCAACTCAAGGTTGTACGGCGGCATACATTACCCCATGGATAATAGCGCCGGTTTAAAAATAGGTAGAAGCATTGGCGATAACGTGGTTCGTAACCTTCAATGGCCTAAAAATATCCGGTAGTTTTTTTTGTTTCATTCTAATTGCAGCATTTAAAAATTGTTGCCACGCCCGGCTTTCCGCTATCGGGTGTACACATCTTATTATGAAGAATAATGAAACACGGATACCACAGATAATACAGATAATGCTGATTTTGCCAGGTCCATTTTAATTTCATTCAAAAACCTATTTAGCAAATGGCACTATTTAATTGGGTTGTATTGGATTATACTGCTTAGCAGTAGGTAAAATCCATTTAATCTTTTCAATCCATAGCATAGGTGTTCCTTTTATAATTGTGTCCATACGATAGGGCTTTCCCGGGATTTTTTAGAAGGGTAACACACTTGTAAAATCATATCGCAGCTTAGCATTAAAATCACAGTTAAATAACACTGCAACAGCAAAAAAAATGCTCAAAAGTGGTTTGCCGCTAAAACGTAATGCGACGCAACGATGATGCCTGAAGAAAAAATGCCCGTAACCAAAAAATGAAATTATTGTGGATTTTTAAAATCAAAATTTAAAGGCTACCAATTTGGCTTTCCATAAAAATAACTACTTTGCCCCCCAGTTTTTTGCGATTTTTTAAACCAATTTAATGAGTTACAATTATTTACCCCTCGATAGGAAATGGTTGAATTTTGAACAGGTAAAAAACCTGTTGAATTTTGACCAGCTCGTTTCAATAACTTTTGATGCACATGAGCGCATTTTAAAATGCCGCGAATATTTAGAAAATAAGCTGGAAAACAGTGGCAAGCTTTATTATGGTATTAATACCGGGTTTGGGTTTTTACAAAATGTTCAAATTAATAACGACCAGGTTGAGCAACTGCAAAATAATTTATTAAAAAGTCATGCTTGTGGTATGGGCGAATATGTGCCCATAGCCATTGTAAAGCTGATGTTGATGTTGAAAATAAAATCGCTTAGCTACGGGCACAGCGGCATTCATATTGAAACCGTAAAGCGGTTAATGGAAATGTATAATAATAATGTGATCCCGGTAATTTATACACAGGGATCGTTGGGTGCCAGCGGCGACCTTGCCCCGTTAAGCCATTTAAGTTTACCATTAATTGGGTTAGGCGAGGTTTGGCATAATGGAGAGCGAAAAAAATCAGCAGATGTTTTGGCTGAATTAGGTTGGGGGAAAATTGAGCTACACAGTAAAGAGGGATTAGCGCTTATTAATGGTACCCAGTTTATGAGTGCGTATGGTATGTATTGCCTTAAACAATCGGAGCAATTAATTAAAATGGCCAACGCCATTGCAGCTTTGTCGTTTGATGCCTTTGATTGCAATACAGAACCACTGCACGAAAAAATTCAGGGAATACGCAGTCATAAAGGCCAGGTTGAAAGTGCTGCAGCAATAATGGGTTACCTGGAGGGTAGCGAAATAATGATGCAGGAAAAAGATGCCATCCAGGATCCATATTCGTTCCGTTGTATTCCGCAGGTGCATGGTGCTACGGCCGATACATTTGATTATGTGCTGAGCGTTTTCCTTAGAGAAATAAACTCAGTAACCGATAATCCAAACATTTTTCCCGATGATGATTTGATATTAAGCGGGGGTAATTTTCATGGCCAGCCATTAGCCCTGGCGCTTGATTTTTTTGCTATTGCCATGAGCGAACTGGCAAATATTTCGGAACGCCGGGTGTATCAGTTAATCAGCGGTCAACGCAACCTACCAATGTTTCTGGTAAAAAACCCAGGGTTACATTCCGGTTTTATGATACCTCAATATACCGCCGCCGGAATAGTAAGCGAAAACAAGCAATTGTGTACTCCGGCATCGGTCGATAGCATTTCGAGCAGTAACAACCAGGAAGATCATGTGAGTATGGGTGCCAATGCCGCTACCAAATGCCTGCGCGTAATTAATAATGTTACTAAGGTGCTGGCTATTGAATTATTAACGGCAGCACAGGCCATCGAATTTAGAAGGCCTTCCAAAACTTCGCCTGTTTTAGAGCAAATGGTTGCAGATTTTAGAAAGGTGGTTACATTTAATACCGAAGACCGTGTATTGCACGATGATATGATGAAGGCTGTAGATTTTGTTTCTACCTATAAGTTGCCTTAATTGGCAATAAATTATTTACTTATTAATATTCTATAATGTCAGTAAAACTTATTGCGGATAGCGGTTCAACCAAGTGTGAATGGGTACTGCTGAATAATGGTAAAAAAAAGACCATTATCACCCAGGGTATCAGTCCTTACTTTTTAAACGAAGTACAAATAATTGAACTATTGCAAAAAGAGTTGATGCCTAAACTGAAAAACGTTGGTGTAGAAGCATTGTATTTTTATGGAACCGGTTTAAAAAATGTAAATAATTCAAAGCTGGTTACAAAAGCATTAAAAAAATTATTTCCCTCAGCTAAAATTGATGTAAAAAACGATCTTTTAGGTGCTGCCCGTGCCTTATGTGGCAACGAAAAAGGGATTGCTGTTATTTTAGGTACAGGTTCCAATTCATGTTATTACAATGGAAAATCGATTGTAAAAAATAGCCCGGGTTTAGGCTACGTGCTGGGCGACGAGGGTAGTGGATCGTTCCTGGGCAAAAAAGTAATTCAATATTATCTGTATCAAACTTTTGACGAGGACCTGCGCTACCGTTTCGATCTGAAATTTGCCACCAATGCAAACGAAATTTTGGAAAAGGTTTACAAAGAGCCGCTTCCAAACCGTTACCTCGCCGGTTTTGCAATTTTCTTAGCCGAAAATCGTGGGCATTACATGATTGAAAACATAATTGAAGATGGCCTGAATGATTTTTTCTTCACCCATTTGTATAAGTACACCGAAAGCTGGAAAATGCCCATTCATTTTATTGGCAGCATCGCTTTTGGCTTTAAAGATGTGCTCAAAGATCTATGCGCCACCTACGGATTTGAATTGGGACGGGTGCACAAAACCCCCATGCAGGGGCTCATTCAATTTCATACCCAATAAAAAAGGTTCTAAAAAAAGAAATTACAATAGTCTAAAAGATTAAATTTTGTTTTGGTTGCGGGCATTTGTTGGTTTATGGTACATCGTTGTGTCACTCACTTGTACCTTTGGTTCTTTATGCAGCAAAACATTTTTTTAGCTTTATTATTTTTAAAATAACATACAGTGGTACAATACCATCAATTGCTTAATCATATTTTACAAAACGGCGTAATTAAATCCGACCGTACCGGTACCGGTACTATTAGTTGTTTTGGTTATCAAATGCGCTTCCATCTTTCCAAAGGTTTCCCCATGGTAACCACAAAAAAGCTTCATTTAAAAAGTATTGTTTACGAGTTATTATGGTTTTTAAAAGGGGATACCAATATTAAATACCTGAACGACAACGGAGTTAAAATATGGAACGATTGGGCAGACGAAAACGGTGAATTAGGTCCTGTGTATGGAAAACAATGGCGAAGCTGGCGTGGTGCAAATAATAAAGTTATTGACCAGGTTTCGGATGTTATTCAACAACTCAAAACAAATCCGGATAGTCGCCGGATAATTATTAGTGCCTGGAATGTTGCCGAATTACCTGAAATGGCTTTAATGCCCTGTCATGCTTTATTTCAGTTTTATACCTCACCGCCAACCAAAAGCCAGGAAGAACGGGGGATTAAAGGCACCTTAAGTTGCCAGTTATATCAACGTAGCGCCGATGCATTTTTAGGTGTTCCATTTAATATTGCTTCGTATGCTTTGCTTACACTAATGGTTGCACAGGTGTGCGATATGGAGGGGGGAGAGTTTATACACACCTTTGGCGATGTTCATTTATATACAAATCACCTGGAGCAGGCGAAACTGCAACTAACCCGAACACCTTACCTACTGCCAAAAATTAAAATAAACCCCAAAGTAAAAGATATTTTTAATTTTAAATTTGAGGATTTTGAGTTGGAGGAATACCAGTTTCATCCCCATATTAAAGCGCCTGTTGCGGTATAAATATTTAATACAGAATGAGAATTACTCATTTTGCTAAACAGAAGACATATTATGATCATATCACTCGTCGTTGCAGCTTCGGATAACAATGCTATTGGAAAAGACAATCATTTAATGTGGAATTTACCCATTGATATGAAGTTTTTTAAAAACACCACCTGGGGCTTTCCCGTAATAATGGGTAGAAAAACTTTTGCTGAGTTGGGTAGCAAACCATTATCAGGAAGACAAAACATAATTATTACCCGGCAAAAAAATTTTAAAGCTGATGGTATAGTAGTGGTGAATAGCCTGGATGATGCGTTATTTGTAGCCCGTGAAGGCGACACCAACGAAATTTTTGTTATCGGAGGTGGAGAAATATATAAAGAAGCAATGCCTAAAGCAAACCGCATGTATATAACCCGGGTGCATGCTACATTAAAAGGTGATGCTTATTTTCCTGAATTTGACGAAAAAAAGTGGAAACTTGTTTCATCACAAGAAGTGAAGGCAGATGATAAACATGAGTACGATTTTACCGTTCAATTATGGGAAAAGAATTAGGAACCGGCTTAATTCAATACTTCACTAATCTTAATGTACTATAAGCTGCAATGTATTCCCTGGCAAAAATTTCTTTAAAATTTATAAAATATTTTTTTACCGCTTTAAATGGTAAAGGCCATGGGGTTCATTCGCCCTTTGTTTTTGATTTTATTAAATACGTATTGAACGAT